>NZ_JBHYKH010000527.1:0-6139 GCF_042741275.1 Streptomyces sp. NPDC058964 | reverse complement strand
CTCCGGGGCACCGTGGTGAACCACCGCGCGAACAGCTTCCCAATCCTCGGCGGCCGGGAAGCCGGTACTCAGCCGTATCCGGTCCGGTCTCCATCCGGGATCCTCCACCTGCCTGTCCCCCGCGGCCACCACCAGATCGACATCCAGCGCGCTCAACGACCGGATCACCGGGCCGAGTTTCAGCGATGTCTCGGCTTGCGCGCCGAAGCCGACCAGCACCCGTGGCCGACCGGGGCCGGCGGGTCGGCGCTTCCGTGAGCCCTCGGCGGGATCCACGGTTGTCTCCGCTCTCAGCGCGATGCGGTCGGGGCAAGGCTGCCACCCCTCGCGCTGCAGGCTCGGCGGGCACAGATCCAGCAGCCAACGCGCGGAGGGAACCCGGGAAGGCGGCTGAAGACCGCGATCGAGGTAGCGGGAGCGCACCGCCGCCGCCAGGGCGTCGAGCTCTCCGGGTTCGGGCGCGGGACCCGTGACCACCACAGCGCCTGGTATGTCGAGAGCGCGCGCGACCAGTGGACCAACGAGGTCGTAGTGTTCGGAGACGATCAGATCGGGTCCCCAGTGATCCGCCCGGTCCAGGGCCTCGTCCGCCATGAGGTCGACCCGCGCGCCGGCGAACAGTTCCGCCGCGAGGTCCCTGTTCGAGTCGAACAGGGTGTCGAGGCCGGACCGGCGGGCGACTTCAGCGGTCAACTCGTCCGGGCTCGGGCCGATGGGCATCACTTCGAAGCCCTCCGGCTCGAGCCAGGGGGCAGCCTCGGCAGCAGTCGCGAAGGCGACGTCGCGCCCCTGCCGGCGCAGCGCTCGTGCCAGCGGCAACAGGGGCAGGAGGCGTCGGCGGAGAGGATTGCTGAAGAAGAGGACGCGCACGGTGGGGGGCTTCCTGACTCGACGTCGCGACAGGCCGCTCTGGCCCATGGCCGACCTGCGGGGGACGTGTATGTGACCGCCGACCGGCATGCGGCGGCGGTCGCCGTACGCGGTGGGCGCAGCTCATGCAGTCGGCGCGTGCGGCGCCGTGGCGGCCGCCCGAGACGCCTTCGTGGTCACCTCTGCCGCAGCCCGGGAGGCCCGCCCGCCGACCTTCCAGGCAAGCATGCGCATTCCCGCCGCCGGCGTGGGGGGAAAGACCCCCAGCTGACCGAGCATCGCGATGTCATCACGTACCGCCTCGTGCCGGATCACCTTGCCGTCCCGCAGGTCGAGCACGTGAATCTGCTCGAAGTCGATCTCCCGTCCCGTGGGTGGCACCACCTGGTCCACGGCGCCGTCCTTGAACAGGACGAAGGCGCCGCTGTGACGGCCCTGCATGCGCAGCCGGACCCACACCTGGTCGTCGTTGTGGATGGTCTCCAGGAAGGGCAGCCGCAAGCCCTCGAACGCGGACCGCATCCACGCGCTCGAGGCCAGCACGCCGGCGGGGCCGGCGCTCCGGCACGCCGGAGGCGCCACGGCCGCTTCACGGTTGTGGAATTCTTCGTGCACTACTTGAGCAGCCAGCGTGGGATCCCCCGTCTCGAGCACTTTGAAGAGCCCGGCAGCGAGGTCCGTAGCGGTCATTCCCATGGTGTGGTTGCTCCATCCCGGCGGTTCGGCGGACGTCAGGGGACGGCGATGCCTATTGCCGTCCCCGCCGGCCGCTCGCGTTGTCGAGGCCAGGTGCCCGGTGTGGTCACACGCCTCGCGCCAACCGACCGGCTGGCACGCAGGGGCCGGTCATGTGGTGGTGCTCACGGCAGACCGGCCCCGGCCGCACGGCTATCCCGTCCGCCCCGAGGACCGGCCCCGTCACAGCCCAAGGTCCAGCGCAAGGCACGAGAAGTGATTCCAGGAGCCCTCGGGGTTGTAGGAGATGATCTCCGCACCGCTCGGTGCGGCTTTCTTCTCCTGGACCATTTCATGGAAATTGATACGCTCCGGCAGCTTGCCGAACCGCGCGTGCCGTGCCGCCGCTGCCGCGTCCGTCGCAGACTCGTTTTCCACGGTGGCCTCCCTTCGTCGTAGCGAACCGCTCCACCCGGTTCGGTGGACCACAAGGCTGCATCTCCGACCCGTCACCTGTCAAGGTGGTGACGGATGCGTTCGCGTCACAGCGTCGGGGTGTTCGGGGATCAGATCGTCACGGAAAACGTGACGTCTTTCAGGCATTTCATACGTGCGAGAAGTGAGCACCACGGACGGCAGGCACGGGGTGGACTGCGTCGCCCTCGGCGACTCGTTCGCCTCCGCGCCCCTGGTCCCGGACCAGGTCGACGCGACCTGCCTGCGCTCCGACCACAACTACCCGTCACTGGTGGCCCAGCCAACGGCGGCAGCGCTGACGGATGTCAGCTGCGCCGGAGCCAACACCGCCGACACGGCCTCCGCCCAGGGCAGGTACCGGCTTCGTTCAACGCCCTCGACCGGAGCACCGACCTGGTCACCGTCACCATCGGCGGTGCCGGCCGGTAGTGCGCCGCGGCCCACCGGTCGGCGAGCCAGAGCAGGGCCAGGCCCCTCGAGGGCCAGACCACGGCCCGGTAGGCACTGGTCATCGCGTGCCCTGTTCGCCCAGGCGAGTTCGGGACAGGGGCCGGGGCCCGGCGAGACCGCGTCGAGGGGCGCGTGCAGGAATACGACAGCCGCTGCTCCCGTCCCCGCGTGCCACAAGGTCCCGCGCAGGGCCGCTCCTGGTGCGTGCAGGTCGGGTCGAAGGGACGCGCCGGCGGCGCCGGGCGTCTTCCCGGTGTGGACCTTTTGGGCTTCCACGCGTGGGCTTCACGCGTGCCATCCAGAACATACGTGACTAGTCAATTACACGTTCGGCCGGCTGGAGCGAACGGCGAGCGGAGGAACTCCCCCGCACACGGTCCAGGGAGTGGATCACGCGAGGACGCGGACTTGGGGCCGCGCCGCGTCCAGGCCCGCGCGGAGCGTCGCCACGATGAGGCCGACGGCGGCGAGCTGCTCCGGAGCGAGCGGGTCGACGAACAGCTCGCGAATGGCCCGCAGGTGAGGGAGCGCGGCCTCCCGGAAGGCGCGGGCGCCCTGATCGGTGAGCACCACCTCCGCACCCCGGCTGTCGGTGGCGCACTCGACGCGCAGGATCAGTCCACGACGTTCCATGCGCCCGAGATGATGGGACAGGCGGCTGCGTTCCCACCCGACGAGCGCCGCCAGTTCGGAAGAGCGCAACCGTGAGCCGTCCGTCTCACTCAACGCGAGCATGACCGAGTAGTCACCGGGCGACAGTGAGCACTCCTTCTGCAGGCGCGACGCGAGCTCGCCGCGCAGCGCTTGGGCGGTC
The DNA here is from genome assembly GCF_042741275.1 of Streptomyces sp. NPDC058964. Lineage (NCBI taxonomy): Bacteria > Bacillati > Actinomycetota > Actinomycetes > Kitasatosporales > Streptomycetaceae > Streptomyces > Streptomyces sp. NPDC058964. The sequence goes on along the minus strand of NZ_JBHYKH010000527.1, from coordinate 2,853 downwards.
TCGGTGAAGTCCCGCCAGATGCGCAACTCCTCGGCGGTGGGGTACACCCTGCGCCGCTGACCCTTCACGCGCACCTCCTGATTGACACGTCAACCTTATCGAGTAATGATTGATGCGTCAATTATATTGCTCTGAGTGGTCAACCGCCGGGGAGCCACGGAAGGAGGAGACCATGACGGACAGCGTCTTCGAACTCGGCCTCAACTCGTTCGGGGAGGTCGCGACGGACGACGGTCGCACCCTGACCGACGCAGAGACCGTCCGGCTGCTCGTCGAGGAGGCCGGGCTCGCCGAGGCCGCGGGCCTGGACGTGTTCAGCATCGGGGAGCACTACCGTCCGGGACACGTCGACAGCGCCACCCCCGCGCTGCTGTCCGCCATCGCGACGGTGACGGAACGGATCCGTCTCGGCACTTCGGTGACCGTGCTGAGCACCAACGACCCCGTGCGTCTGTACCACGACTTCTCGACGCTGGACGCCGTGTCGAACGGCCGGGCCCAGCTGGTCCTGGGGCGTGGGTCGGCCACGGAGTCCTTCCCCCTGTTCGGTTACGACCTCGCCGACTACGAGCAGCTGTTCGAGGAGAAACTCGACCTCTTCATGCGCCTGCAGCGGGAGGAGACGGTGACTTGGTCCGGTACGTTCCGGGTGCCGCTCACCGAGCAGCTCCTGCGTCCCCGGATGCGCCCGGGCGGCATACCCACGTGGATCGGTGTGGGCGGCAGCCCCCACTCCGTACTCCGCGCCGCACGCCATGGGCTGCCCATGATGCTGGCCGTCATCGGGGGGCGCCCCGAGCGCTTCGCCGGCCACGTCGACCTGTTCCACCGGGCACTGCGGCAATCCGGTCACGACCCGCAACCGGTCGGTCAGCACTCACTGGGACTCGTTGCCGACACCGACGAGGAGGCGACCGAGACCTGGTGGCGGTACTGGGAACCGGTCGTGACCCAGCTGGCCGAGGAGCGGGGCTTCTACCTGCCGACCCGCAAACGTTACGAGGCGGAGATCGACGAGGGGGCGCTCTTCGTCGGCTCCCCCGAGACCGTTGCCCGGAAAATCGCCAGAACGGCCCGCGACCTGCGGCTGAGCCGTTTCGACCTCAAGTACGACGTCCTGCACCTGCCGCGCCAGGCCCGCGCTCGCACGATCGAGCTGCTGGGCCGCGAAGTGGCTCCGCGGGTGAGGGAACTGCTCTCCAAGGAGTCCACCCATGTCTGATCTGGTTTTCGGTCTCGACACATTCGGCGACGTTCCCGTGGACGACTCGGGTGCACCTGTCTCCCACGCGAGGGCGATTCGGCAGGTCGTCGACGAAGCCGTCCTCGCGGACGACATCGGCGTCGACGTCGTCGCGCTCGGGGAGCACCACCGCCCCGAGTACTCGATCTCGACCCCGGAGACCGTGCTGGCCGGCATCGCCACGCGCACCAGACGCATCCGCCTCTCCTCCGGCGTGACGGTCCTGAGCTCCGACGACCCCGTCCGCGTGTTCCAGCGCTTCGCCACGGTCGACGCCCTCTCCGGCGGACGGGCCGAGGTGATCCTCGGCCGTGGCTCCTTCACGGAGTCGTTCCCCCTGTTCGGATACGACCTCGCCGACTACGACACGCTGTTCGAGGAGAAGATCGAGCTGTTCGCACGGCTGCTGGAGGAGAAGCCCGTCACGTGGAAGGGCACTGTGCGCGCTCCGCTCGAGAGCGCCGAGGTCTTTCCCCCGACCGAGTCCGGACACCTGACCACTTGGGTCGGTGTCGGCGGCTCGCCCCAGTCGGTGATCCGCACCGCCCACTACGGGCTTCCCCTGATGCTCGCCATCATCGGCGGTTCCCCCGAACGCTTCACGGCCTACATCGACCTCTACCGGCGCGCCACGGAGCAGTTCGGTACCACCGCGCATCCGGTGGGCATGCACTCACCCGGCTTCGTGGCCGACACCGACGAGGAGGCCCGCGAAGCGCATTGGCCGAGCTACCGGGTCATTCGCGACCGCATCGGAGCGCTGCGCGGCTGGCCGCCGATTCGCCGGGAGGAGTACGACGCGGAGATCGAGCACGGCTCCCTTTACATCGGCTCACCGGAGACAGTCGCGCGCAAGATCGCCGGTGCCGTCCGCGAACTCGGCGTCGGCAGGTTCGACCTCATCTACACCGCGGGCACGCAGCCGATCAGCGCCCGCCTCCGGGCGGTCGAGCTGTACGGCACGAAGGTGATTCCCATGGTCCGCGACCTGCTGGCGGGCTGACCGGTGGAGGGAGACGGCATGGGCACCGAAAGCATCCGCACGATCGGCATCCTGGGCGCTGGGAAGGTGGGGACCGTACTGGCGCGACTGGCCCTCGCCGCAGGCTTTCGTGTGCTGATCGCCGGGTCGGGCGCGGCCGAGGGCATCGCGCTCACCGTCGAGGTCCTGACCCCCGGCGCGGTCGCTGTCACCGCGACCGAGGCCGCCGCCCGGGCGGACGTCGTGTTTCTGGCTCTCCCCCTGGGCAAGCACCGCAACACCCCGGTCGAAGCTCTGGAGGGCAAGCTGGTCGTCGACGCGATGAACTACTGGTGGGAGGTCGACGGCGTACGCGCCGACTTCACCGACCCCCGCATCTCCACCAGCGAGATCGTCCAGGCGTTTCTGCCGGGGTCCCGGGTGGTCAAGGCGTTCAACCACATGGGCTACCACGACCTCGAGGACGAGGCCCGGCCCGCCGGGGCGACCGGCCGCAGAGCGATCGCCATCGCCGGGGACGACCCGGCTGCCCGGGCCACGGTCGCGCATCTCGTGGACGCCTTCGGCTTCGACCCCGTCGTCGCCGGCCCGCTCGCCGCGGGGGTTCGGCTGCAACCGGGGACCGAGC
>NZ_JBHYKH010000526.1:0-6223 GCF_042741275.1 Streptomyces sp. NPDC058964 | reverse complement strand
GTGTCGCCGAGCGCGGTGCCGTTGCCGTGCGCCTCGATGAAGGAGACCTCGCGCGGCTCGACCCCGGCGCGCCTGCAGGCGGTGGCCACGACCTGCTCCTGCGACCAGCGGTTGGGCGCGGTGATGCCGTTGCTGCGGCCGTCCTGGTTGACCGCGGTCCCCCGGATGACGGCGTAGATCCGCTGCCCGTCGGCGACGGCGTCGGCCAGGCGGCGCAGTACGACGAGACCGACGCCCTCGCTGCGCCCGATCCCGTCGGCGAGCGCGCTGAACGGCTTGCAGCGCCCGTCGGCCGCGGCGAGCCCGAGCTGGTGGTAGACCAGCCCGAGCGCGGGCGACATGACGAGGTTGACGCCGCCCGCGAGCACGGTGTCGCACTCCCCCGACAGCAGCGCCCCGACCCCGAGGTGGACGGCGACGAGCGAGGACGAGCAGGCGGTGTCGACGGCCATGCTGGGCCCGGTGAAGCCGAGTTGGTAGGAGATCCGGTTCGCGGTCATGCCCGCGCTGCTGCCCGCACCGAGCTGCGGCGTGACCCGGTCGTAGTCGCCGAGGTGCAGCCGCCCCCACTCGCCGCCCATCACGCCCACGTAGACGCCGGTGCCGCTGCCGGCCAGGGAGCCCGGCGCCACGCCGGAGTCCTCGACGGCCCGCCACGCGCAGTGCAGCAGCAGCCGCTGCTGCGGGTCCATCGCGGCGGCCTCGCGCGGCGGCACGGAGAAGAAGTCGTTGTCGAACACGTCGGCGTCGTCGAGGAATCCGCCGCGCGCGAGCCCGGCGCGGGCCGCCCCGTCGGCGGCCGGGAAGGCCGCCGGGTCCCAGCGCTGCGCCGGTACGTCCCCGATCGCGTCGCCGCCACGCAGCAGCAGCTCCCCGTAGGCGTCGGGGTCCCGCGCGAGCGGGAAGGCGCAGTCGATCCCGACGATCGCCACGCCGTCGCCGAACGCCGGTGCGTCCGCCATCACCGCTGCCCGCGCGCGTCGGCGACCGTCAGCTCGGCCGCGAGGAAACCCAGCAGGCTCTGCACGGTGGGGTGGTCCCACAGCAGGGTCGGCTCCACCACGAGCCCGAACTCGTCCTCCAGGTCGCCGCACAGGCTCAGCGCGCACACCGAGTCCATGCCGTACTCGGCCAGCGGCACGGTGGGGTCGATGGTGTCCGCGTCCCTGCCCAGGTAGAGGGCGACCCGGTCGAGCAGCCAGCCGCGCGGCAGGACGGGATCGGGCGAGGGGAACCCGGACGGCCGGGTGGTCGGTACGTTCATGGCCGGACGCCTTTCGGTGGGATTCGCCGGAGCGGGAGTGGGGGCATGCGCCGCGCTCATCCCGGCAGCGGGGTGTCGTAGAGGTCGTAGCTGCGCCGGTCGCTGAAGCGCAGCTGCACTTCGTGGCCCACCCGCAGCTCGCACTCGGCCGGCAGGTCGGGCGCCGGGGCACCCAGGCGGCGCGCGATGCGGTGCAGGGCGGCCGCCGCCCAGGCCGGGTCGGCGAGGAACGGGTCGGAGCAGTCCTGGTTGTGCCGCCAGACGCCGAGCACCGCGGAGGCGGCGAGCAGATGGGCGTAGCGGTCCATCAGCGGGAACGGCGCCGCGCCCGGTTCCGGGCCGAGTGCGAGCACCCGGGCGCGCAGGTCACGGAACTCGTCCACGAGCCCGAGCGCGAGGTCGCGCAGCACCCGCTCGACGGCACCGCGGCCCGGTGTCTCGGCGGCCACGGCGAGCAGGGTGGCACTGAGGCTGTCCTGGCCGCAGGCCAGGCTGAGGCGTGCCGCGTCGAACGGCGGCAGCGGGTCGCGCGGCCGGAACAGCCCGGCCGGCGCCTCCTCCGCCACGAACCAGGAACGGCGCGCCAGGCGCGGCAGCTGCGGTATCACGGTGCTCTGGCAGGCGACGGACCCGGCGTGCCCGAGGGTGACAACGGGCAGGTCCCGGACGTGCTTCTGGAAGATCCCGAGCGTGCCCTCGCGGGTGTAGAACCCGGCGCCGAGCACGATCGAGAGGTCGTACATCGTCTCGGTGAGGACGCGGGGCAGCAGGTACTTCACGGCCGCGGAGTACACGCTGGTCTGCTCGGGCAGGACGTGGATGGCCCGGGTGGCGACCGTGGCGAGCGCGTCGTACAGCAGCAGGTTGACGAACGCCCCGGTGATCGCGCTGGTGGTGCGCTGGGAGTCGGAGCCGCCGGTGGACCAGCCGCCGCCGCGGTGCTCGTGGTCGAAGCGGACGGCGGTGCGCAGGCTGGTGTCGACGGCCGCGAGCACCATGGACGAGATGACCGTGCGGCTGATCTGGAAGGAGCGCAGCGCGATCGGCACCCCGCCGCCGACGGGCCCGAGCAGGGCACTGTCCGGCACCGGGCAGTCGTCGAAGTCGACGCCGCCGAACACACAGCCGCGCAGCCCGAGGGAGGTGTGCCGGCGCAGCAGCCGGGCCCGTCCCTCGGGGAACCGGGCCGGGTCGACGAGCAGCGCGGTGTGGCTGCGGCGGCCGGGGGACGGATCGGTCCTGGCGAACAGCACGAGCGCGTCGGCCCGGTCGAGGTTGTTGATGACGGGTTTGCGGCCGCTGAGCAGCAGCCCGCCGTCCGCGCCGCGCCGGGCGGAGACCTGGCTTCGGACGTAGTCGTTGCTGTGGGCGGTCTCCAGCTGGGCGATGGCGGCGCGTGAGCCGCTCAGCATCTGCCGGGCGAGCCGGGCCTGTTGCCCCTCCGTCCCGGCCATCCACACGTCGGCCGCCGCCATGAACGACATGGCCCCGTATCCCATGCCGAGACCCACGTCGCGCCGGAAGACGGGGCGCATGACGCGGACCAGGGTGTCCATCGACTCGAGCCGCCCGCCGAGCTCCACGGGCACGTACTCGCGATGCATGCCGAAGCGGTCGAGCGCGTCCTCGGCCGCCTCGCTGCGCACGGCGTCCCGGTCGGCCTCCAGCAGTGCCGCGTAGCCGCGGGGGTTGGCCGTGTCGCCGGGGTCGCCGAGCAGTTCCTCCACGGCGGCGACCCGCCGCTGCGCCTCGGCCTCGCGCAACGGCGCGGCGACGGTCACCACGCGCCACCGCCGGCGGTGGACTGGAGCAGCCCTTCGTCCAGCAGTACGTCCCCGGCCCGCACGAGCGCGCGGACGGCCGGGTCGAGCACCTCGTACTCCCCGTGCAGCTCGCCGGTGAGGAACTCGCGCCGCATGAGGGTGCGCTGCACCTTGCCGCTCGTGGTGCGGCGCACGGTGCCCGGCCGTACGAGCAGCACGTTGCCCGCGGGCACGTGGAAGTCCTTGCCGACCAACGCCTGGATGCGCTGAGCCAGTTCACGCAGCTGTGGGGCCTCGAGCTGTTCTCCCCTGACCTCCTGCACGAGGACCAGCTGCTCGCGCCCCGCCTCCACGGAGAACGCGGCACCGGTGCCGGCGGCGAGCGCGGGATGCAGTGCCTTGACGGCGTACTCCACGTCCTGCGGGTACACGTTCCGCCCGTTGAGGATGACGACTTCCTTGAGCCGTCCGGTGACGTACAGCTGCCCGTCGTCGAGGACACCGAGGTCCCCGGTGCGCAGGAAGCCTTCCTCGCCGCCCTGGAGCACGGCCCCGAACGTGGCCTCGGTCTCCTCCGGCTTCCCGTGGTACCCGGCGGCGACGCTCTCGCCGCGCAGCCAGATCTCCCCGACTGCCCCCTCGGGCAGTTCCCGGTAGCCGACGGGGTCGACGATCCGCACGTCGTAGTCGGTGACGCGCCCGCTGCTGACGAGGGTCCGGCTCTCCCTGCCCTCCTCGGCGGGCGCCACGACGTCGCGCGCGAGGGCGGCCGCGTCGACGTCGCGCCGCCGGTAGGCCTCCCCTCCGACGCCCCCCGAGACGACGAGGGTGGCCTCGGCGAGCCCGTAGCACGGATACATGGCCTCGGCGCGCAGTCCGGCGGCCGCGAACCGGCGGGCGAACGCGTCCAGCGTGTCGGCGCGCACGGGCTCGGCGCCGTTGAGCGCCAGCCGCCAGCGGGACAGGTCGAGCCGGCCGAGCTGTTCGTCGGTGACCCGTCGCAGGGCGTGGTCGTAGCAGAAGTTGGGCCCGCCGCCGATGGTGACGCCGTGCTCGTCGATGGCCTTTAGCCAGCGCACGGGTCGCTTGATGAAGGAGGTCGGCGAGAGCATCACGGACGCGCTGCCCAGCCAGACGGGGTGCAGCAGATGCGCGATGAGCCCCATGTCGTGGTAGAGCGGCAGCCATCCCCCGAACCGGTCACCGGACGTGGTCCCCAGCACCCGCTGCAGCGCCGCCTGGTTGGCCATCAGGTTCCGGTGGGTGACCATCACGCCGCGCGGCTCGGACACGGATCCGGAGGTGTACTGCAGGAAGGCGAGGTCGTCGGGCCCGGTCGCGGGCGCCCGCCACGCGTCCTCCTGCGGTGCCCCCAGGGCGTCGCTCGCCACGCACACGACGTCGTCCCGGCCCTCGGTCGCCAGCCACAGGGCGACGTCCGGCGCGCTCGCGCGGTCCGTGAGGACCACGGGCGCTCCGCAGTCGCGCAGCATGGCCGAGCTCCGTCCGAGCCGCCCCCTGCGGCCCCCGTCCGGCAGCGGCGCGGGCACGGCGACAGCCCCGGCGTAGAGACACCCGGTGAACGCCTTCAGGAACTCCAGGCTCCCCGGGTACATCAGCAGCACAGGCCGTCCCTGGACCCCGTGGGCCCGCAGTGCCCCGGCGATGCGGCGGGCCGCGCGGTCGAGTTCTCCGTACGTCAGCCGCTCGGCGTCCGGGCCGTTCTTCGCGTCGCGGAGCTGGATGTGTACGTCATCGCCCGCGAACTCGGCGCACCGCGCCCGGACGAGGTCGGTGAAAGTGGCGAAGCGTGACAACTGCATCCCCCTCGCATGTCTCGCATGGTCCGCAAGGCGCGCGAACCCAGGTCAGAGGGATCTTCCGGTGCCGGGCTAAAGGGGCGCTTGCATACGCCATCCGGGCGTGCGGGCTGGTAGCCGCAGCAGAGACCGAATATAGGTCGGCGCGAAGACTGAGTGACGTTCCTGTCATCTCTCCTGAGGAAGTCATGCGCAAACGAGTTGTAGCCACCTCCCTGGCCGCCGCGGCCCTGACCGTGGCGGGATCCGGGGCCCTCGCCCCGTCCGCGCAGGCGGCTCAGGCCCGCGACACCGCAGCCGCCTGCACCTACCGGCCCACTTCACTGCCGGTGGCGAACGGCGTGGCCTCGGGCACCGTCACCGCCGTCGCGGGCGGCGACGTCTACGCCGGAACGGTGTCCGCCCGCGTGAACGGCACCGCTGAGCCCCACGCCGCGCTCTGGTCGGGCGGCGCGTTCACCGACCTCGGTACCGTGCCCGGCGGTGCGGCCTCCGTCAGTGTCAACGACGTGAACGGCGGCGGTGTCGCCGTCGGCTCCGCGTGGCAGCTCACCGGCGGCTCCGACGAAGGCTGGCCGCACGGTGTGGACATTCCGTTCCGTACGCGGGACGGAAAGCTGGAGAAACTGCCGGTGCCCGCCGGCGCCGACGGCGTTGTCGCGCGGGCCATAACCGAGAACGGAGACATCTACGGCGACGGCTTCGGCAAGGACCCGAACCACAATACCGTCTATCTCTGGCCCGCCGACAAGCCGGGCACCGTGACCGAGCCGGCCGGTTTCCCGGTCGGCAGCGTGGTCGCGGGCGTCGACAAGGACGGCACGGTCGCCGTCACCGCCGAGTCCGACCCCGACGGCACCTGGCGCCCCTACGTCTGGAAGGACGGCGTCGCCAAGGCCCTGCCGCTGCCGGCCGGCGCGCCGAACGCGGCCGTGACGGCCATCTCCAACGGCCGTGTGGTGGGCCACGGCCTCACGGGCAGTCTGGACAAGTTCGCCGTGCTCTGGGACAAGGACGGCTCCGTCAAGAAGCTGTCCGGCGGCACGGATGCCGTCGACATCAATGCCCAGGGCCTGATCCTGGGTTTCGGAAGGAACTCACTCTGGCAGCTCACCACCCCCAGGGGAGGCGTCTCCGGTGCCGGTTCCCTGAACGCGGTGGCCGCCGACTCGTCCTTGGTGGGCTCCGCCTCGACGGGCGGCGACACGTCCCCCCGTCTCCCGGCGGTCTGGCGCTGCGGCTGAGGTGACGCGGCCCGGGCCCGTACGAGGCCGGGCCGGTGACGGCTCATGAAGAACGGGCCGGCGGGGGCATCGCCGGGCGGCCGGTGGGGGGCGGCCCACCGGCGTCCCGCGCTGCGGGTCCCGCCCAGTGGG
>NZ_JBHYKH010000525.1:0-6236 GCF_042741275.1 Streptomyces sp. NPDC058964 | reverse complement strand
AGCGGCGCGCTGGTAGCCGGGTGGGGGGTCTCGTCGGTGGCGTCGCGGGCGGCCGGGGCGACGGCCACCTCGACGTCTTCGCCGGCGTCCTTGGCCGCCTTCTCCACCGCGGCGGCGCCGCCGAGGACGATCAGGTCGGCCAAGGAGACCTTCTTGGCGCCGGTGTTGAACTCCGACCGGATGCCCTCCAGGACACGCAGCACCTGCGCCAGCTCGTCGGGCTGGTTGACCTCCCAGCCGGCCTGCGGCTGCAGACGGATGCGGGCGCCGTTGGCACCGCCGCGCTTGTCGCTGGTACGGAAGGTCGAGGCCGACGCCCACGCGGTGGACACCAGCTGCGGGACGGTGAGCCCCGAGTCGAGGAGCCTGGCCTTGAGCGCCGCGACGTCGGCGGCGTCGATGGTCTCGCCCTCGGCCTCCGGCAGCGGGTCCTGCCAGAGCAGGGTCTCCTCCGGGACCTCCGGGCCGAGGTACAGCGACTTCGGGCCCATGTCGCGGTGGGTGAGCTTGTACCAGGCGCGGGCGAAGGCGTCCGCGAACTCCTCGGGGTTCTCGTAGAAGCGCCGCGAGATGGGCTCGTAGACCGGGTCGAAGCGCAGCGACAGGTCGGTGGTGAGCATCGTCGGGAGCTGCTTCTTCGACGGGTCGTGCGCGTCGGGGACGGTCGCTTCGGCGTTCTTCGCCACCCACTGGTGGGCGCCGGCCGGGCTCTGCGTGAGCTCGTACTCGTACTCGAAGAGGTTCTGGAAGAACCCGTTGCTCCACTGGGTCGGCGTGCTGGTCCAGGTGACCTCGAGGCCACTGGTGATCGCGTCGCCGCCCTTGCCGGTGCGGTAGGTGCTCTTCCAGCCGAGCCCCTGCTGCTCGATCGGGGCGGCCTCGGGGTCCGCGCCGACGTTGTCGGCCGGGCCTGCGCCGTGGGTCTTGCCGAAGGTGTGGCCACCGGCGATGAGGGCGACGGTCTCCTCGTCGTTCATCGCCATGCGGCGGAAGGTCTCGCGGATGTCGCGGGCCGCGGCGATCGGGTCCGGGTTGCCGTTGGGGCCCTCCGGGTTGACGTAGATGAGGCCCATCTGGACCGCGCCGAGCGGGTTCTCCAGCTCGCGGTCACCGGTGTAGCGCTGGTCGTCGAGCCAGGTGGTCTCGGGACCCCAGTAGACGTCCTCCTCCGACTCCCAGACGTCCTCACGGCCGCCGCCGAAGCCGAACGTCGTGAAGCCCATCGTCTCCAGGGCGACGTTACCGGTGAGGATCATGAGGTCGGCCCACGACAGGCTCTTGCCGTACTTCTTCTTGACCGGCCACAGCAGACGGCGGGCCTTGTCGAGGTTGCCGTTGTCCGGCCAGCTGTTGAGCGGGGCGAAGCGCTGCTGACCGGCGCCGGCGCCGCCACGGCCGTCGCTGATGCGGTAGGTGCCCGCGCTGTGCCAGGCCATACGGATCATGAGCGGGCCGTAGGTGCCGAAGTCGGCCGGCCACCAGTCCTTCGAGTCCGTCAGCACCTCGGCGATGTCGCGTTTCACGGCCGGCAGGTCGAGGGACTCGAACGCCGCGGCGTAGTCGAACTCCTCACCGAGGGGGTTGGCCACGGCGGGGTTCTTGGCAAGGATCTTCAGATTGAGCCGTTCCGGCCACCACTGGCGGTTTCCGCCGCCCTGAGTCGGGTGCGCGGCACGCCCGTGGGCGACGGGGCAGCCACCCGCGCCTTCGGACTTCGCATCGGTGACGATTGCGTCATGGTTCTCAGACATGGGAATCCTTCCGAACTGGGCGGATCACAGTGCTCAGGAACTGGGGGCGTTGGAACAGTCGGGGCACAGGCCCCAGTAGATGACCTCGGCCTCGACGACGGCGAAGCCGTGGTCGTCGGACGCGGTCAGGCACGGGGCCTCGCCGACCGCGCAGTCGACGTCTGCGACGGCACCGCATGACCGGCACACGACATGGTGGTGGTTGTCCCCCACCCGTCCCTCGAACCGGGCCGGACTCCCGGCGGGTTCGATGCGGCGTACGAGTCCCGCGGCGGTGAGCGCGTGGAGGGCTTCGTACACGGCTTGAAGGGATATGTGGCCCACACGGTCACGCACTCCGGAGGCGATGGCCTCGACGCCGAGGTGGTCACCGCCCCGGACGGTCTCGAGCAGCGCGACGCGGGCTGCCGTCACCCGCAGGCCGGCACCACGCAGCTCCTCGGCGGTGGTCGGGGTCCCGGATGCGGTCATGGCACCCAACCTACTCGCACAAACACGAAGAGTTCAAGAAAACGAGCGATCCAAGTCTGAGACCCCAAGCCATGCAGGGTTTGTTCCCCTATGTGCGGATATATCAACCCTGCGGTCGTCAGAGTATCCGTTCCGGTTCGGCACGCCGTGCGGGGCGCGTCGGAATTCGGGCGACGGCAGGACGGTCGGATACGTAGGCTTCGGCCCACGATGAAGCGACGCGTCGAGTTCACCGAGCGGGCCGGCAGGCTGCGGGACTACCTGCCGGCCGACGACCGCCGAAACCTCGTGCAACTGGTCGGCGAGATCGCCGCGGATCCCTACGGCGCCCGCACGCACCTCGCGTACATCGACGACGAGGTCACGCGCTCCGTCTGGCACGAGAGCGTCATGGTCCACTACGTGGTGACGTTGCATGCCGTGATCGTCGTCGACACCGACGTCTACGACGCCGAACGGGGATTCAACGTGGTGTGACACGGTCGGGCGGTGTCAGGCGTACTCCACCGCCGCGTCCAGCAGCCAGTCCGTCAGGTAGCCGGCGAAGGAGGAGCGCACCAGGACCCAGAACCCGGCCCTCGGCTCGTCGCGGGCGACCAGCACGACCTGGCTGCGGGCCAGTGCCGTCTGGGCGCAGCGGCCGGGGCCGAAGGCGCGCGGGTGCAGGTCCAGCGCGCAGCCGTGGGAGAGCAGGTCGCGGGCCCGGGCACCCGAGACGAGGAGTGTGGTCCGCTGGGCGGAGACGTCGGTGACGGAGACGGGCTCGTCTCCGGCCGCCGCCCGGATCCGGCCCTCCAGGACCCGCTGGGTGCCCGGCCGGCCCACCACCAGCCACTCGTCGGGGCCCAGCCACACCACGGTGAGCTCCCCTGCGCGTACCACCGTATTGGGCTCCAGGGGCAGCCGGAGCCCGAGGGCGAGTCCGACGCCGTCGGCCGCCGCGCCCTTGCCGTCGAGACGGACGTTCACCTGGGCGAGGAAGGGAAGTTCGGCCAGTCTGATCGCGCCCCCGGAGGACCGGGTCACGGCAGCCAGGCGGTGGGCGGCGTGGGCCAGGGGGCTGCGCTGCCGTGCGGTCGGGGCGGTGTCAGCCATCGCGGCGGGCTCCCTCGGGGTCGTAGAGGACGGGGCTGGCGACGGTCACCGGGAGCAGCCGGTCGCCCACGGGTGCGTAGAGGCGCTCGCCGATGCGGTCCCGGCCGCCCTTGATCAGGGCGAGTGCGAAGGTCCGGCCCAGTGCCGCGCTGCGGTAGCTGGAGGTGACGTGACCGAGCATCGGGACGGGCGGGGCGGGCAGTTCGCTGTCGGCGACCAGGTGCGTGCCCTCGGGCAGCAAGGCGGCCGGGTCCTCGGGAAGGAGGCCGACCAGGTGCTTGCGGTCGGGCCGGACGCTGTCGGCGCGCGCGTAGGAGCGCTTGCCGATGAAGTCGGGCTTCTTCTTCGACACCGCCCAGCTCATGCCCAGATCCTGCGGGGTGACCGTGCCGTCGGTGTCCTGGCCGATGATGGGATAGCCCTTCTCGGCACGCAGGACGTGCATGGTCTCGGTGCCGTAGGGGGTGATGCCGTGCGCCGCGCCGGCCTCGTACAGCGTCTCCCACAGCGCCACGGCGTGCCACGGCGACACGTTGATCTCGTAGGCGAGTTCACCGGAGAAACTGATCCGGCACACCCTGGCCTCGATGCCCGCGACGGACGTCCCGCGCCAGGCCATGAACGGGAAGTCGTCGTTGCCCACGGCCAGTTCGGGCGCGACGGCGCCCAGCACGTCGCGGGAGCGCGGGCCGACCAGGGCCACGGTGGCCCACTGCTCGGTCACGGATGTGCAGTGCACGCGGAGTCCGGGCCATTCGGTCTGCAGCCACTCCTCCATCCAGTCCAGGACGGCGGCGGCGTTGCCCGTCGTGGTGGTGACCAGGAAACGGTCCTGGGCCAGGCGGATGACGGTGCCGTCGTCGAAGACCATGCCGTCCGGGCGGCACATCACGCCGTAGCGGATCATGCCGGTCTTCAGGGTGCTCATCATGTTGGTGTAGAGCAGGTCGAGGAATCGCCCGGCGTCCGGGCCCTGCACATCGATCTTGCCGAGGGTGGAGGCGTCCATGAACGCGACGCCCTCCCGGGCGGCACGGCACTCGCGCAGCACCGCGGACTCCATGTCCTCGCCGTCCCGCGGGTAGTACCAGGGCCGCCTCCACTGGCCGACGTTCTCGAACAGCGCCCCGTGGTCGGCATGCCATTCGTGCAGGGCGGTCACCCGGATCGGGTCGTGCAGCGCGCCCCGGTCGCGGCCCGCGAGGGTGGCGAAGGAGACGGGGGTGTAGGGCGGGCGGAAGGTGGTGGTGCCGAGGGCGGAGATGTCCACGCCGAGGAGTTCCGCGACGACACCGCCGGCGAGGACTCCCCCGGTCTTGCCCTGGTCGTTGGCGGTGCCGGCCGTGGTGTAGCGCTTGGTGTGCTCCACCGAGCGCAGTCCGGCTCCGGTCGCGCGGGCCAGGTCGTCGACGGTCACGTCCCGCTGGAGGTCGACGAAACGGGGTGCGCCGGCGGGAGCCGGGACGGTGAAGACCCGCAGGGGCGGGGTGTGGGGCACCTCGGCCACGGCGGGGAGGGCGGGCACCTGGGCCGTGTAGCCCTCGGCCTCGGTCGCCCGGGTGCCGGCGGCCGCGCCGTGGGCGAGGACCGCGGCCAGGTCGAGGACACCGCTCGCGCTGCCGGCGACCTCGACCGCCTGCCGGCAGGTGTCGGGGACGAAGGCGCCGAGCGCCTCGTCGTGGCGGAGCCTGCCGCCCGCCTGGCTGAACAGGTGCGCGACGGGGTTCCAGCCGCCGGAGACGAGGAGGAGGTCGACGGCGAACTCCCGTCGTCCCACGGACTCGCCGTACGGGGCCACCTGTACGGCGGTGAGTCGCCGCGTGCCCTCCGTGCCGGTCACGGCGTGTCCGGTGAGCACCTCGATCCCGGCCTCGCGGGCCCGGTCCGCCCACTCCCCCGGCTCGGACCGGATGTCGACCACGGCGGCGACCTCGATGCCGGCCGCGGCGGCGTCGAGTGCGGCGGCGTACGCGCTGTCGTTGGTGGTGAGGACGACCGCGCGGCGGCCGGGCAGGACGCCGTACCGGTTGATGTAGGTGCGGGCCGAGGCGGCCAGCATCACTCCGGGGCGGTCGTTGTCCGCGAAGGCGAGGGACCGCTCGTGGGCTCCGGTGGCCAGCACCACACGGCGGGCGCGGATGCGCCAGACACGCTCGCGGGAGACGTTGTCCGGGGCGTCGGCCCCGAGGTGGTTGGTGCGGCGTTCGACGGCGAGGAGGTGGTTGTCGTCGTAGTGGCCGAAGACGGTGGTGCGGCGCAGTACGCGCACCTCGGGGACGGAGTCCAGCCGGGCGGCGGTCGCCGCCACCCAGTCGAGGTGCTCGCCCGTGCCGAGCAGGCTGCCGCCGGGTTCGGGCTGGTCGTCGGCGAGGATGACGCGTGCGCCGCTGCGCGCCGCCGCGTCCGCCGCGGCGAGGCCGGCCGGGCCCGCGCCGACGATCAGGAGGTCGCAGTGGGCGTGTACGGCGTCGTAGCGGGCCGGGTCGGGGGTGGTGGCGAGGCGGCCCTGACCGGGGAGACTGGTCGCGACGAGGCCGTCGTACAGCTCTACGGTCGTTGCCGGGAGCATCGGCTCGGGGAAGGGTTCCTCGATCTGGACGACCGCGTTGGGTTCCTCCACGCCGGCCGAGAAGATGCCGCGGGGGCGGCCGAGCCTGATGCTGGTCGCTGCCGCGATGACGCCGTTCGCGAGGAGGGCGGAGGCGAGGGTGTCGCCCTGACAGCCCCGGTATTCGGTGCCGTCGAAGGTGAAGGTCAAAGAGGTTTCGCGGTCGACTCGGCCGCCGGTGGGCAGGCGGAAGGGCTGGTTCTCCCCGACCCCGCCCCGCCCCGGAACCAGAGGGCCTGCCCCCTGGACCCGCGCCGGGGGGGTGGCCCCCCCCCCCCCCACGCGGGGGACCGGGGCGGGCGCGGTAGCCC
>NZ_JBHYKH010000524.1:0-6236 GCF_042741275.1 Streptomyces sp. NPDC058964 | reverse complement strand
GGGCCGTACGCGCGTGTGCCGGCCCGAGACGCGCCACCCTGCCGGGGCTGTCACCGGTGTCGCGTAGTCTTGGGCGCGTGCAGGAACTCCACGACGCCCCCCTCGCCCCGCTGACCACCTTCCGGCTGGGTGGTCCCGCGACCCGGCTCGTCACCGCGACCACCGACGCCGAGGTGATCGCCGCCGTGCGCGAGGCCGACGACAGCGGAACGCCGCTGCTGGTCATCGGCGGCGGATCGAACCTGGTCATCGGCGACAAGGGCTTCGCCGGTACCGCCCTGCGCATCGCCACGACCGGGTTCGAGCTGCGCGGAACGACGCTCGAGCTGGCCGCGGGCGAGGTGTGGACCGACGCCGTCGCCCGCACCGTCGAGGCCGGGCTGGCCGGTGTCGAGTGCCTGGCCGGCATCCCGGGATCGGCCGGCGCGACGCCGATCCAGAACGTCGGCGCGTACGGCCAGGAGGTGTCCTCGACGATCACCGAGGTCATCGCCTACGACCGGCGCAACGGCGAGACGGTCGCCCTCACCAACGAGGAGTGCGCCTTCTCCTACCGCCACAGCCGCTTCAAGGCCGACCCCGCGCGCTATGTGGTCCTGCGCGTCCGCTTCGAGCTGGAGAACGCCCACGGGCTGTCGGCACCGGTCAGGTACGCCGAGGCGGCCCGCGCCCTCGGCGTCGAGCCCGGTGACCGCGTCCCGCTCGCCGCGGCGCGCGAGACCGTCCTGAAGCTGCGTGCCGGGAAGGGCATGGTCCTGGACCCCGAGGACCACGACACCTGGTCGTCCGGATCCTTCTTCACCAACCCGATCCTCACCCACGAGCAGTTCGCCGCGTTCCACGCGCGCGTGCGCGAGCGGCTGGGCGACGGCGTCGAGCCGCCCGCCTACCCCGCCGGCGACAGCCACACCAAGACCTCCGCCGCCTGGCTGATCGACAAGGCGGGCTTCACCAAGGGATACGGCACCGGGCCCGCCCGCATCTCCACCAAGCACACCCTCGCCCTCACCAACCGGGGCGGGGCCACCACCGAGGACCTCCTCGCGCTGGCCCGTGAGGTCGTCGCAGGCGTCCACGCCGCCTTCGGGATCACCCTGGTCAACGAGCCGGTGACGGTGGGCGTCAGCCTCTCGGGCCGCGGGGCGGCCGCCGGCGCGGAATCTCCGTTGCCGACGGCGCCGCCCGACCGCGACCCTGGGGGCATGAGGACCCCCAGATGCGGCTGAGACTGCGCCGGTTCCGTCCCCGGACGGGACCGTACGAACACCGGGTCGTCCAGCCCTGGCAGCCCCTGCGCCACACCTCGCTGCGTGCCCCGGAGCCGATCGGCCTGCTGCTGGGCGACCACGACGGACTGAACCGGCTCGCGGGCCTGTTCTCCTTCGCGGCCTACTCACGCCACACCATCGTCCATGTGCCGCTGCGGCACGGGGTCCCGCCCGACGAGGGCATCGGGGAGCTGGTCGACCTCGTCCTGGTCCACCACTCGTACGGACTGCGGCCCGGCAAGTGGCCCGCGCTGCGCCGCGCGCTCGGGCCCGGCGTCCCGTTCTCCGTACGCACCGACGAGGCGCGCACGGCACGGGACGCCGCCGCCTGGCGCAGCCGTCAGCGGTGGCGCGGCCGTCAGGAGCGCCCGGACCTCCGGGACGAGCTGCGGCACACCACCCACGCCCGCACGTTCTTCCTCTTCGGCAGCCGGGACGTCTTCGCCGAGACGGCCACCTCCCTCGCCCACGCGGCGGGCTGGGGGCCGCGCCAGAAGGACGTCGTCAAGGGTCACTCGAAGCTGATGGCGGGACTGCCGCTGGTCGAGCCGCCCCGCGGCGGCGGCGGCGGGCACCCCGACGAGGTCCTGGTCTGCTTCAAGCCGTATCCGCCCTACGCCCACTTCAAGCGGCCGGGCCGCTGAGCCAGTCGTCCACGCCCGACAGCAGCTTCGTCTTCACGTCCTCCGGCGCCGCCGAGCCCCGTACCGACTGACGGGCCAGCTCCGCGAGCTCCGCGTCCGTGAAGCCGTGGTGGCCGCGGGCCAGCTCGTACTGCGCGGCCAGCCGGGAGCCGAACAGCAGCGGGTCGTCGGCGCCCAGGGCCATCGGGACGCCCGCCTCGAAGAGCGTCCGCAGCGGGACGTCCTTCGGCTTCTCGTACACGCCCAGGGCCACGTTCGACGCGGGGCACACCTCGCACGTCACACCGAGGTCCGCGAGCCGCTTCAGCAGCCGTGGGTCCTCCGCCGCGCGCACGCCGTGCCCGATCCGCCCGGCTTGCAGGTCGTCCAGGCAGTCCCGCACCGACGCCGGGCCGGTCAGCTCGCCCCCGTGGGGTGCCGCGAGCAGTCCGCCGTCACGGGCGATCGCGAACGCCCGGTCGAAGTCCCGCGCCATGCCGCGCCGCTCGTCGTTCGACAGTCCGAAGCCCACCACGCCCCGGTCCGCGTACCGCACCGCCAGGCGGGCCAGCGTGCGCGCGTCCAGGGGATGCTTCATACGGTTGGCTGCCACCAGCACGCGCATGCCCAGGCCGGTGTCCCGGGACGTCGTCTCCACCGCGTCCAGGATGATCTCCAGGGCCGGGATCAGACCGCCCAGCCTCGGTGCGTACGAGGTCGGGTCCACCTGGATCTCCAGCCAGCCCGAGCCGTCCCGCAGGTCCTCCTGCGCGGCCTCCCGGACCAGCCGCTGGATGTCCTCCGGCTCTCTGAGGCAGGAGCGTGCCGCGTCGTACAGCCGCTGGAAGCGGAACCAGCCCCGCTCGTCCGTGGCCCGCAGTTTCGGCGGCTCCCCGCTCGTGAGTGCTTCCGTCAGGGCATCGGGCAGGCGCACGCCGTACTTGTCGGCCAGTTCCAGGACGGTCGTCGGCCGCATCGAGCCGGTGAAGTGCAGGTGCAGATGGGCTTTCGGCAGCTCAGAGACATCACGTACACGCTCCATCCCAGGATCCTGCCGTACGTCCCCGGCGTCCGGGTAGCTCTTTCCCCGAACGTGGTCTTGCTCGCACAGGGAGACGAAGAAGCGGGCCGCCTCCCGACAGGGAAACGGCCCGCCACGCGCGCGTGAACGCGGTAGGTCCACTACCGGGGGACGTCAGTCCCGCGCCTCCGCCAGCAGCTTCTGGATCCGGCTCACGCCCTCGACGAGGTCCTCGTCACCGAGCGCGTACGACAGCCGCAGGTAGCCGGGGGTGCCGAAGGCCTCGCCCGGTACCACCGCGACCTCGGCCTCCTCCAGGATCAGCGCGGCCAGCTCGACCGTGTCCTGCGGGCGCTTGCCGCGGATCTCCTTGCCGAGCAGGCCCTTGACCGACGGGTACGCGTAGAAGGCGCCCTCGGGCTCCGGGCAGAGCACGCCGTCGATCTCGTTGAGCATCCGCACGATGGTCCGGCGGCGCCGGTCGAAGGCCTCGCGCATCTTCGCGACGGCCTCCAGGTCGCCGGAGACGGCGGCCAGGGCGGCGACCTGGGCCACGTTGGAGACGTTCGACGTGGCGTGCGACTGGAGGTTCGTCGCGGCCTTGACCACGTCCTTCGGGCCGATGACCCAGCCCACGCGCCAGCCGGTCATGGCGTACGTCTTCGCCACACCGTTGACCACGATGCACTTGTCGCGCAGCTCGGGCAGGAGCGCGGGCAGCGAGGTGAACTTCGCGTCGCCGTAGACGAGGTGCTCGTAGATCTCGTCCGTGAGGACCCACAGACCGTGCTCGACGGCCCAGCGGCCGATGGCCTCGGCGTCCTCCTGGCTGTAGACGGCGCCGGTCGGGTTGGACGGGGAGACGAAGAGCACGACCTTCGTCTTCTCCGTGCGGGCCGCCTCCAGCTGCTCCACGCTCACGCGGTAGCCGGTCGTCTCGTCCGCGACGACCTCGACCGGGACGCCGCCGGCCAGGCGGATCGACTCCGGGTACGTCGTCCAGTACGGGGCGGGGACGATGACCTCGTCGCCCGGGTCGAGGATCGCGGCGAAGGCCTCGTAGATGGCCTGCTTGCCGCCGTTGGTGACCAGGATCTGGGCCGGGTCGACCTCGTAGCCCGAGTCGCGCAGGGTCTTCGCGGCGATCGCGGCCTTCAGCTCGGGCAGACCGCCGGCCGGGGTGTAGCGGTGGTACTTCGGGTTCTTGCAGGCCTCGATCGCGGCCTCGACGATGTAGTCCGGGGTCGGGAAGTCGGGCTCACCGGCGCCGAAGCCGATCACCGGACGCCCGGCGGCCTTGAGAGCCTTGGCCTTGGCGTCCACGGCGAGGGTGGCGGACTCGGAGATCGCGCCGACTCGGGCGGAGACCCGGCGCTCGGTGGGAGGGGTTGCAGCGCTCATGGACCCATCGTTTCAGACCGGAAACGACCCCGGCACGCGGGTTTCACAGACTGAACGGCATCGGGCCGGCCCTTGAACAAGCGTCCGGATCCGGGCCCCCGCCAGGACGATCTTCCGCCTGGTGAGTCCGTGCGGACACTTTCTGTTCGACGCCGGGCCGCGGACCACGTACACTCTCACCTCGTTGGCCTTCAGCGGCCGCAGCTCAGCGGGTGCACACCGAGCACCCGGTCGGATGCGGTAAGTTGGGGGAAACGAAGGGTCGTAGCTCAATTGGTAGAGCACCGGTCTCCAAAACCGGCGGTTGGGGGTTCAAGTCCCTCCGGCCCTGCTACACACACCGCCAGGATGTGTGCGCATGTACGTACAGCATTGCACCGCCGTGCGGCTCAGGAACCGGGCGCGGCACGGCCACGACCCGGGATCAGGTGAGGACGAATGACGGACGCCGTGGGCTCCATCGACACGCCTGATGCCCAGGACGAGGTGTCGGAGTCCAAGAAGAGGCCCCGCAAGGGTGGCAAGCGCGCCAAGAAGGGCCCGCTGAAGCGCCTTGCGATCTTCTACCGCCAGATCATCGCGGAACTCCGCAAGGTCGTCTGGCCGACGCGCAACCAGCTGACGTCGTACACCACCGTGGTGATCTTCTTTGTCGCCGTCATGATCGCGCTGGTGACCGTGATTGACTATGGGCTCAACCACGCCGCCAAGTACGTCTTCGGCTGAGCCAAGAGCGAAGGGCGCCGTGGTACCGGCGCCCGTTTTCGCATGTTCCACCCCTATGTATCCAGGAAGAAGCAGCCATCGTGTCTGACCCGAACCTGAACGACGACGCCACCGAGCCTCGCGGGGCTGCTGCCGAGACGGTGGACGACGAGCTCGACATCGTCGAGGGCGCGGACGAGCAGGACGAGTTCGAGGCTGCCGAGGCCGAGGCGGGGGAGCCGGCCGAGGAGGCCGCCCTGCACGTCGAGGACGAGGAAGAGGCGACCGAGGAAGAGGCGGCCGAGGAAGAGGCCGAGCCGGTCGACCCCGTTCAGGCCCTGCGTGAGGAACTGCGCACCCTGCCCGGCGAGTGGTACGTCATCCACACGTACGCCGGTTACGAGAACCGCGTCAAGACCAACCTTGAGCAGCGCGCCGTGTCGCTGAACGTCGAGGACTACATCTTCCAGGCCGAGGTGCCGCAGGAAGAGGTCGTCCAGATCAAGAACGGCGACCGCAAGACGATCAAGCAGAACAAGCTCCCGGGCTACGTCCTGGTCCGCATGGACCTGACGAACGAGTCCTGGGGCGTCGTCCGCAACACCCCCGGTGTCACCGGCTTCGTGGGCAACGCCTACGACCCGTACCCGCTGACCCTGGACGAGATCGTCAAGATGCTCGCCCCGGAGGCCGAGGAGAAGGCCGCCCGCGAGGCCGCCGAGGCCGAGGGCAAGCCCGCTCCGCAGCGCAAGGTCGAGGTCCAGGTGCTGGACTTCGAGGTCGGCGACTCGGTCACCGTCACCGACGGCCCGTTCGCCACACTGCAGGCGACCATCAACGAGATCAACCCCGACTCGAAGAAGGTCAAGGGCCTGGTGGAGATCTTCGGCCGCGAGACGCCGGTCGAGCTCTCCTTCGACCAGATCCAGAAGAACTAGCGGTTCTCTGGACGCACCGCTTCCGACCAGGTCAGGCGAACGCTCAGGCGTCGTCTGACCTGCTCGGTTTTTGGCCGCGCATCTATACCCGTTATCGTTGTGCGGTATGCCTGTGTCCCGGTCGCTCCGGTACGCGGGCAGGACCCGAATCGAAAGGACCCGGAGAGCTATGCCTCCCAAGAAGAAGAAGGTCACGGGGCTCATCAAGCTCCAGATCCAGGCCGGTGCCGCCAACCCGGCTCCGCCGGTCGGCCCCGCGCTGGGTCAGCACGGCGTGAAC
>NZ_JBHYKH010000523.1:0-6289 GCF_042741275.1 Streptomyces sp. NPDC058964 | reverse complement strand
GGGGGGCGCGCCCCCCCCCCCCCCGTCTCTTCCTCTTACGGCTGGACTCGTACGGCCGGGACCGCCTCAGGCCCGGGCCGCCTCGCGCCGGTAGCTCAGGACCACCGCGGCGGAGAACACCAGCGTCCACGCGGCGAGCACGGCCGCGCCGACCACCGCGCGGGTGTCGTGCAGCAGGGCGCCGTGGCCGATGTCGGCGAGCCAGTAGCTGGGCATGACCTTGATGATGTTGACCAGCCAGTCCGGGAACCCGGTGGTCGGCAGGAGCAGCCCGCCGAGGAAGCCGAAGAGGATGATCAGACCCTGGAGGTACATCTGCTGCTGCTCGGGGGCCACGTACAGGCCGATGACGAGGCCGAGGACGGCGCAGGGCAGCGAGGCGATCCAGATGCCGAGGGTGATCTGCAGCCAGCCCGCCGCCGACAGGTGCACGTCCTGGACCAGCCAGCCGAAGAGGGCCACGAACGCCGGGCCCGGCAGCGCGACGACCATCGCCACGAACACCTTGGTCAGCAGGTAGGTGCGCGGCAGCAGCGGGGTCAGGCGCAGCTGCCGGTGCCAGCCGATCTGCCGCTCGTGCGAGACGCGGGCGGTGGTGTGCATGGACGAGGTGAACGCGCTGTAGGCGGCCAGGCTGCACATGAGCCAGGCGCTGTAGGTGATCCCGTGGGAGTGCGGGATGGTCTGCTTCTTGTAGAGCATGCACTCCAGCAGGTACATCACCACGGGCACGACGAACGCGAAGACGATGAAGCGCGGACCGCGCAGCATCCTCTTGATCTCGATGGCCAGGTAGCCGGTCATGCGGCCTCGTCCTCCGTGTTCTGCGTGTCGTCCTGGGAGGCGTCGTCGGAGGTCAGCGACAAGAACGCCTCCTCCAGGCCGGTGGCGCTGATCTCGATGTCATGGGCGTCGGGGTACATCGTCACCAGGGCGCGCACGGCTGCGTCGGAGTCGTCGCAGTGCAGCTCGGCCTGGCCGAGCCGGATCGTGGCCGCGGTGACGCCGGGCAGCTTCTTCAGCTCGGCGGCGCTCGCACCCGGCACCGCGGCACGCAGCATGCGGCCGGCGGTGAGGGCGCGGATCTCGGCGACCGTGCCGTCGGCGGCGATCTGTCCCGAGCGCATCAGGACGACGCGGTCGGCGAACTCCTCCGCCTCGTCGAGGTAGTGGGTGGCGAAGACGACGGTACGGCCGGTGTCGGTGAACTTCCGCATCGACTCCCAGAACTTGCGGCGGCTGCCGACGTCCATCGCGGAGGTCGGCTCGTCCAGGATGAGCAGCTGGGGGTTGCCGACCAGGGCGCAGGCGAACCGGGCGCGCTGTCGCTGGCCGCCGGAGAGCTTGGTGCCGCGCCGGTCGACGATGTCCTCGATGTTGGCGCGGCGCAGGACCTCGTCCATGGGCAGCGGGTCCTTGTACAGCGAGGAGATCATGCCGAGGGTCTCGCGGACGCTCAGGTCGTCGATGAGGGAGCCCTCCTGCAGGACGGCGCTCGCCAGGCCGTCCCGCACGGCGATGTGCGGGACCTTGCCGAAGACGGTGATGGAGCCCGCGGTCGGTTTGGCCAGGCCGAGGATCATGTCGACGGTGGTGGACTTGCCGGCTCCGTTGGGGCCGAGCAGGGCGACCACCTCGCCGGGCGCGATGGTCAGGTCGAGCCCGCGTACGGCCTTGACGTCGCCGTAGTCCTTGCGCAGTCCGGTGATGCGCAGGGCGGGCTCGGCGTCGGTGACGTGCCGGGGGCTCTTGACGGCCGCCGGCTTCGGCTGGGTCGCGCGCTCGGTCTCGTCCGCCGCCTCGGTCACTGCCGTCGGCTTGGCCCCGGCTTCGGGCTTCGTCCCGGCTTCGGGCTTCGTCCCGGCCGGTTGCTTCGTGGCCGTGGTCTTCTTCACCGCCGTGGTCTTCTTCGCGGCCGCGGTCCGCTTGACGGCCGCCGTCTTCTTACGGGGAACCGTCCTCTTGCGAGGAGCAGGCTTGTTCTCGTCGGGCTGCGCCGCGGCGCTGGAGGTCGAGGTCTGGGTGGGGGACGCGGCCGTGACGGTGGTGCCTCCCTCGTCAGGTGCGGTCCTGGTCTCTGGGGTCGTCGTCATGTCACATCCGGATCTGTCGGGAGAGGTCCTGCGGGGACAGCAGCGCGTCCAGAGCCTTCGCGGCGGCCTCGTCGCGCAGCAGGTTCATGTGCTCGCTGCCGAACTGGAATTCCCTGGCCACGACGCGGGCCGCGGTCTCCGGATCGGTGGAGCGAAGCCGGTTGAGTCCGCTGAGCGGGCTCGCCGAAGTGAAGGCGACCGCCTTGTGCCAGTTCTCCATGGAGGCGAAATCGCCCGCGGCGACGACATAGGCGACGAAAGCGGTGAAGGACTCGGTGAATTCGGCGCGACTCTCCTCGTCGAGGTCGAGCTGGTCGAACGCGGGTTCACTCACGCCACGGAAAAGCCGGACGAGTTCGGTGCCGAGCACCCGAATGTCGTCGGTGCTTTCCAGGACGTGGTGCCCTTCGGTGTTCGCCTCGGAGATCGGCTCGGGTCCCACGATGGATTCGAAGAGGCTCAGGGACATGTGGAACTGCCAGTAAAGGCCGAGCGGGTTGGCGAGTTCCGGGTCGAAGAGAATGAGCTCCGGGGCGCTTTCCTGCCACTGGGTGAGGCGCTCGGCGAGCGCGGCCGCGTACACCGAACCGGCGCAGAAGCCGAGAACCGCGCCGACCCGCTGCCCGGACTCGCGCACGGAGTCGAACCAGCGGTCGAGGTACTCCTGGCCGCCGGGCCCCACGTCGGTGGCGATGGCCTGAGGCATCGTCTCCCACACATTGTGGCGGCCCGCCGCGGTGAGCGAGAAGAGATCGGAGAAACGGGCGTCGGGGCGGCCGGTGGCGGTGAAGTCGACGGCGAGCACCAGTTCCTCCCGGCTGCTGCCACCGATTTTCAGCCACACGTTGTTGTTATCCACCGGCTGCCCCTTCCTGACTGGTCTGTCGCGTTCTCGACTTGGCATCCCGCCGGTTTTGCCGGGTGCTCTCGATGCTAGAAGTGGCCATGGCGGGTGAGAGCCCCTATGGCCACCCCTAGCGCCCCCTACCGGGTGGCGACCGCCGGACCGGCCGGCAGTACGTCCTCGAGTTCTTCCGTCAAGTACTCGACGAGTTCTTCCGGGGTTCCGTATTCGTAGATCACGGCGGCGGGCAGTTTCAGTCCGAGCGCGGTGGTGAGCCGGTCCCGGAATTCCACGGCGAGCAGCGAGGTGAATCCGAGATCGAGGAAGTCGCTGTCCGGCTCGATGGCGTCGTCGGCCCCGGAGTGACCGAGCACCCCGGCGGTGGCCTCGCGAACCAGTTCGGCGAGCAGTTCGGCACGACCGGCCTCGTCGGCCGCGCCCAGGGCCGCCAACAGCGCCTCATGAGTGTCCGGTTGGGGTTCCGTCGGCGACGCCGCCTCCCCCACGCTCGCGCTGCCGCCGGTCCGTCCCGCCGAGGCGAGCCAGTAGTGCTGGTGCTGGAAGGCGTAGGTGGGCAGGTCGACGGGGTTGCGGCCGGGACCGAAGTACGCCGCCCAGTCCACGGCGGGCAGCCGGGTGAGGGCTTCGACGAGGGCCCGGGGCTCGGTGCGGTCGCGACGCAGGCAGGCCACGGCCCGCGGGTCGGCGACCATCGCGGTCAGCACGGCATCGGGGCCGAGCTCCAGGAACGAACCGATGCCCTGCTCCTCGAGCGTGGCCACGGCATCGGCGAAACGAACCGCCTCACGCACGTGACGGACCCAGTAGGAAGGGTCGGAGAGGTCCTCGTACGACGCCTGCGAGCCGGTCAGGGCCGACACGATCGGGAACTTGGTCCGGTTGTACGACAGTTGCGCGGCGATCTGCTCGAACTCGGCAAGCATCGGCTCCATCAGCGGCGAGTGGAAGGCGTGGCTGACGCTGAGCCGCTTCGTCTTGCGGCCCTGCGCATCGAAGTACGCCACGACCTCGTCCACACCCGCCTGGGGGCCGGAGACCACCACGGCGGTGGGCCCGTTGACGGCCGCGATGCCGGTACCTGCGGGAAGGACGGGCAGGACCTCGTCCTCGGTGGCCTGCACGGCCGCCATCGCACCACCCGCCGGAAGCCGCTGCATCAACCGGCCGCGCGCCGACACGATCAACGCCGCGTCCTCCAGAGACCACAGCCCCGCCACATACGCCGCCGCCAGCTCACCGATCGAATGCCCCGCCAGCACATCCGGCCGCACACCCCACGCCTCAAGCAGCCGGAACAGGGCAACCTCCAGGGCGAACAGAGCAGGCTGCGTGTAACCCGTCTCATCCAGCCCCTCACCCCCGAACATGACCTCCTGCAAAGGCCGCTCGAGATGCACATCCAGAGCCGCACACACCTCGTCCAGCGCGGTCGCGAACACCGGGAACCCCTCGTACAACTCCCGGCCCATCCCCGCCCGCTGACTGCCCTGCCCCGTGAACAGGAACGCCAACGGCCCTCGGCCGTCACCCGGCAGGGGCGCACCGCCGGCGATCGACTCCAGGCCGGTCAGCAGCCCGGCTCGGTCCCCCGCCACCACGGCGGCCCGGTACGGGAACGCCGACCGCCGAGTGACCAGGGAGAAGCCCACGTCGGCCGGGTCGCGGTCCGGCTCCGCGCGGGCGAACTCGAGCAGCCGGAAGGCCTGTGCGCGCACGGCGTCCTCTCCGGTGCCGGAGACGATCCACGGGACCACGGGCAGCCCGGCTGCCTCCGCCACCGAAGCCGGCTCCTCGACGGGAGCCTCCTCCACGATCACGTGGGCGTTGGTGCCGCTGATGCCGAAGGAGGAGACGCCGGCCCGCCGGGTCCGCTCCCCGGCCGTCCACGGCCTGGCCTCGGTCAGCAGCTCCACCGCGCCCGCCGACCAGTCCACGTGCGTGGTCGGCCGGTCCACGCCGAGGGTCTGCGGCAGTCGTTCGTGGTGGAGGGCGAGCACCATCTTGATGACGCCGGCCATTCCGGCGGCGCCCTGGGTGTGGCCGAGGTTGGACTTGACAGACCCCAGCCACAGCGGAGCGCCGCCGTCACGGTCCTGCCCGTACGCCGCGAGCAGCGCCTGTGCCTCGATCGGGTCGCCCAGCCGGGTGCCCGTGCCGTGCGCCTCCACCGCGTCGACCTGTTGCGGGGCGAGGCGGGCTGACGCGAGGGCCTGCTTGATGACCCGCTGCTGGGAGGGGCCGTTGGGGGCGGTGAGGCCGTTGCTCGCGCCGTCCTGGTTGACCGCCGAGCCGCGCACCACCGCGAGCACCCGGTGCCCGTTGCGCCGCGCGTCCGACAGCCGCTCCAGTACGAGGACTCCGACGCCCTCGGACAGGCCCGTACCGTCGGCCGCGTCGGCGAACGCCTTGCAGCGGCCGTCGCGGGAGAGGCCGTCGGCGCGGCTGAACTCCAGGAACGTACCCGCGGAGCCCATGACGGTGACGCCGCCGGCGAGGGCCAGGGTGCACTCACGGCCGCGCAGCGCCTGGGCGGCCAGGTGCACCGACACCAGTGACGAGGAGCAGGCCGTGTCGACGGTGAGGGAGGGGCCTTCGAGTCCGAGCGCGTAGGAGACGCGCCCGGACAGGACGCTCGCCGCGACGCCGGTCATCATGTGGCCCGCGATGGAGTCGGGCATCCGGGTCAGGCCGCGCAGGTAGTCGTTGCTGCTGACGCCCGCGTAGACGGCGGTGCGGGTGCCGGCCAGGGTGTGCGGGTCGATGCCGGCGCGTTCCAGTGCCTCCCAGGAGGTCTCCAGGAGGACGCGCTGCTGCGGGTCCACGGCGAGTGCTTCGCGGGGGCTGATGCCGAAGAACTCGGCGTCGAATCCGGCGGCGTTCCGGAGGAACCCGGCGCGGCGGCCGGTGTCGTCGTGGCCGTCGCTGGCGGAGAGCTGGTCCAGGTTCCAGCCGCGGTCGCGGGGGAAGGGGCCCATGCCGTCGCGGCCGGCGTCGAGCATGGCCCACAGGTCCTCGGGCGAGGCGACGCCGCCGGGGAATCGGCAGGCCATGCCGACGATCGCGATGGGCTCGTGTTCCCTCTCCTCGGCCTCGCGCAGCCGCCGACGGGTGTCGTGCAGGTCGGCTGCGACCCGCTTGAGCGTGTCGACCAGCTGTTTCTCGTCAGCCATTTCTTCCCCTACTTCCCCTCTGATCCCCTCGTGCGACGGCGACAGCGGCGGGGGGGCCAGCGGGCGAGCCCCCCGCGCGGGCGGGGGGGTGTGATGGTCTGGTGGTAGGGGGTGTGTGGCGCCCACAACGCGGCAGGCGCGCGCGGGGAGGGGGGGGCCCC
>NZ_JBHYKH010000522.1:0-6298 GCF_042741275.1 Streptomyces sp. NPDC058964 | reverse complement strand
GCCGACGGGACCGCGCACTTCGCCTCCGTGGACGTCCACGCGGACGAACCGGGCACCGCCCACGCGGTGGTCGGTCTCGTCCTCGCCGGACTCGCCGCGGTCGCCGTCGGGCTGCGCAGTGCCCGCCGGAGCCGCGGGACGGGCTGAAGGCGCCCCACGCCATGTCCGACGGCGCGGACCCCTCCGGGTCCGGACGGCTGACCACCGGTGTGGCCTGGGCGGTGCTGCTGCTCGGGCTGTGGCTGTGGGGCCGCGAGCTGACCGGCGTACAGCCCGGCCCGTCCGGCACCACGACGGGTGACGTCACCTCGGTCGGGCGGCCCGCCGGAGCGGAACTGCCGCCCGCGGCACAACCGTTGGGAGACGCGCTGCCACAGCGTGTCGACATTCCCGAACTGGGCGTGCAGGCCCCGGTCGTCGCCCGGGGCCTGGACCGGCAGGGGGCCGTCGAACCGCCGCCCTTCGACCAGCCGGGTGTGGTCGGGTGGTACGCGGCCGGGGTCAGCCCCGGGGCCGCCGGGCCGGCGCTGATGGTGGGTCACGTGGACACCGAGACCCGGCCCGCCGTCTTCTACAAGCTGAGCACGATGCAGCCCGGTGAGACGGTCCGGGTGGTCCGCGACGACGGCAGGGTCGCCCACTTCACCGTCGACGACGTACAGGTCCTGCCCCGCGACCACTTCGACGCCGCGAAGGCCTACGGGCCGCACCGGCGGGGACGCGCCGAACTGCGGCTGATCACCTGCGGCGGCACCTTCGACCGGGCCACCCGCAGCTACACCGCCAACGTGGTCGTGTCGGCCTATCTCACCGGCACGGGGCCGTAGGTCACCCGGCCCGGTCGACGACCCGCTCCCCCGAAGCCGTCGACCGGGCTGGTCCTCGACCGCGCTCACCCGGGCTGCGGGAGTAACCCGGCGATCGGCGCGGGAGGCCTGGAAACACGGTGGGTACACATCCGGCCGGGGGCTGGGGCCGTCTGGAAAGACTCTAGAACGGAAGGCCGCCATCGGCCTAGAGGTAGTTGACGTGAAGTCCCGACCCGGTGGCTCTGCGTCATCCCCGCAGGTGACCGAGCGCGCTACGCGGGTCCATCGGAGGGCTCGCCGATCTCGCGGCGCAACTCCGTGTCGTCCGCGGTCCCTTCCAGGACCTCCCGCGCGACCCGGTCCAGGGGCAGCCGTCGCCGCCGCGCGTAGCGGCGCAGCGTGGCGAAGGCGTCGTCGGTGGCCACGTCCCAGCGCTCGGCGAGCATGCCCTTGGCCTGCTCGACACGCACCCTGCTGGACAACGCCTCCTGCAACTGCCCGGCCAGCGTGCGGTACTGGACGTACGCCCGGTGGTTCTGCAGTCCGAGGGCGGCCGCGTCCGCCAGCGCCTGGGCCAGCGGCAGCTCTCCGTCACCCGCCCCGCCGCCCAGAGGCACGAACACGTTGAGCGCCCCGAGCAGCGTCTCGCGGCGGCGCAGCGGGACCGCGTACGTCGTCGCGATGCCGTGGGCCAGCGCACGCTCGGTGAAGACCGGCCAGCGGGCCTCGGCGTGGGCCACCCGGACCGACACCGGCGGGACCGGTCTGCCGGAGCCGTAACTGTCCAGGCAGGGCCCGCCGCCGCTCTGGGCCTCCAGCAGGTCGATCGCGACGTCCTCCCGGCGGCTGCTCCCGGCCAGCGACACGGCCCGGCCGCCCGCGATCAGCATCACCCCGGCGGCCCGCGCGGACAGCAGCTCGACGCAGTGGTCCGAGAGGCGTTGCAGGTGGTCCGCGGTGTCGAAGCCGTCGGTGAGGGTGTCGGCGGCCTCCGTCAGCGCCGCCGCCAGCCGGGCCTCCCGCGTGGTGTGGTGCATGGCCGCGCCCTCCCCTTCGCGTCCGCCGGACCTCCTCAGGCGCGCACCTACCCACGCGAGCCGGGCTGTAACAGGTCTCCGACAAGGCCCGTGCGACCTCGTGACCGGCACGGCGGGTATGTAACGATTGACCCCTGGAACGGTGCACCCAAGGGGGAGTTGGATGTACGGCAGCAGGGGGGCCGCGGCGGTGCTGGGGGCGGCGCTGCTGATCGCGGGATGTTCCTCCTCCGGGAACGGGGGGGACGAGGACGGCGGTCGGGGCGCGAAGATCACCCAACAGCCCAGGGGCACGGACCCGTTCTGGGTGAATCCGGACGGGAACGCGGCCCGGCAGGTCGCCGGTTACGAGAAGGACGGCAAGAAGGACGACGCCGAGCAGATCAGAAAGATCGCCGAGCAGCCGACCGGGGAGTGGATCGGCCCGGAGAACCCCGAGCAGGAGGCCCAGGGCTTCACCGAGGCGGCCGAGAAGTCCGACCGCACGGCGCTGCTCGTCCTCTACAACATCCCGCACCGCGACTGCGGTCAGTACTCGCAGGGCGGCGCGGCAGACGGGAACGCCTACCGCGCCTGGATCGACGGCGTGGCCAAGGGCATCGGCGACCGCTCCGCGATGGTCGTCCTGGAGCCCGACGCCATACTGCACCTGGTGAACGGCTGCACCCCGGACGAGTTCCACGAGGAGCGCTACGACCTCCTCAAGGGAGCCATCGCCAAGCTCAAGTCGCTGAAGAACACGAAGGTGTACCTGGACGCCGGGAACACCGGCTGGGGCCACCCGGACCAGATCTTCCAGCCGCTCCAGTGGGCGGGCATCGACCGGGCCGACGGGTTCGCCCTGAACGTCTCCAACTTCTACTCCACCCAGGACTCCATCGCCTACGGCAAGCGGCTCTCGGCGAAGGTCGGCAACAAGCACTTCGTCATCGACACCAGCCGCAACGGCAACGGCCCCTACACGGGCGGCAATCCGGACGAGCGCTGGTGCAACCCGCCGGGCCGGGCCCTGGGCGAGGCACCGACGACCAGGACGGCGGACCCGCTGGTGGACGCGTACCTGTGGGTCAAGCGGCCGGGGGAGTCGGACGGCACGTGCAAGGGCGGCCCGAAGGCCGGCCAGTGGTGGCCTGCCTACGCGTTGAAACTGGCGAAGGCCAGTCGGTAGCGTCGGGGGGGGGGGGCGCGGCCGCGGGGGGGCCCCCCCCGGCCGCCCCCCCCGGGGGGTGGGCGGCCGTCGCCGTACCCCGCAACCGGACCCGAACCCGGCGCTCAGGCCGCGTACCCCAGAACCAGCGCCGCGAGCACCGGCGCGGCATAGACCAGCGGGAACGGGACGTGCGCGTACCACCGCGCCCGCGCCACGGTCACGGCGGCGCCGACGAAGTACACCACCAGCCCGACCCCGGCCAGCACCCCGATCACCGGCACGGCCAACCCGACCACCAGCCCCACCGCCCCCGCGACCTTGGCCACTCCCAACCAGGTCCACCACCCTCGCGGCACCCGGTAGTCCTCAAGGGCCTTCACGATCCACTGCGCCCGCATCAGCAGCACGACCCCGGAGAACCCGGCCATCAGAGCGGCGAGCAGAGAGACGACGACATAGGCGACACGCATGAGGAACTCCCATCGAACGGCCTGCGATCCGCGCTCCGCGGACACTGCTCTGACACCCCCGCCCGCGCCGATGTGACAACCCCCCGAAAAAATCTCCGGGCACCCCACCGCGCCTGAACGTTCCCTCGCCCCTCGAACGAGTGAACGCCCCTCGATCCCGGCACATGGCTCCCGCCGCGGCCCCTAGCTTGCGCAGTCCTGCTGCCCGGTACTTCAGCCAGTTCTTGGACGCCGGCCTGGGGACAACCCCTGCTGGAGACAAATGGAGGAACATCGTGACGTTCGTCAACTACTTCCCTGGCCGGGGCACCCTGATCGAGCGGACGTTCCTGGAGGGTGAGGCCAAGGGTGAGGCCAAGGGCGAGGCCAAGGCCATCCTCCGCTTCCTGGAAGCGCGCGGCGTCCCCGTCCCTCATGAGGCCCGCGAACGCATCGCGAGTTGCACAGACCTGGACCTCCTCAACCGCTGGCTGGACCGGACACCCCACGCGGAGAGTGTCGAGCACCTCTTCGCCGAAGACCCGGAAAGCCCCACGGAGTCCCAGGGATCGCCTGCGGCCTGAGTGAACCGGGGGCGGGGCATCCGTACACCCCGACCCCCGCTCTGGCAAAGTACGGATGCCGTGAACCTCCCCGAATCCCACTGGCGGCTCCTCGCGGATGTCGTGACGGCAGGAGGCCCGTACGGGCTGGTCCTGGCCGGCGGTTATGCCCTTCAGGCGCACGGGTTGCTGCAGCGCCCGCACGCGAACATCGACTTCGCCACCGAGAGCACGCAGACCATGGATGCGATGGCCCGTGCCGTCGGCGTGGCGCTGGAGGCGCGGGGCCGGCAGGTGCGGGCCGCGGCCGTCACGGCGCTCACGGCGCAGCTGACGGTCACGGACCCGCCGACCGGCGAGCCGTGCGACCTGGCGCTGCACAAGGAGATCTTCTGGCAGCCGCCGGAGCTGACGGAGTACGGGCCCGCCCTCTCCCTCGAGGACGCCGTCGGCACCAAGATCCGGGCGCTGTACGACCGGGGCGCGGCCGTCGACCTGATCGACGCGCAGGCCGCGGCGGCCCGCTTCTGCCTCCCGGACATGGAGGAGCTTTGCCGCCGCCATGCCCTTGACCCCTTCGACCTGCCGACGCTCCAGTCCCGCCTCACCGGCACGGACTTCTACTCCGACGCGGACTTCATGCGGTACGGCCTGGACGAGGCGGCCGTCACCGACCTGCGCGCCTGGGCCCAGCACTGGTCCGACGACATCGCCGAGCGGTTGATGGAGGAGGGGGAACCACCGCCGGAGGCGTGAGTTCCCGCGACCCAGGCCGCGAGTAAAAGGATGGAAAGGGACTGGTAAAGTCCGCTCACTTGGGCGAGGGCTGGGATCCTCGCCGGGAGGGATTCTCAGGTGGGCAGACATGCCCGGAGACGGGGCGGTCTGGCCGCCGCCGTCTGCGCACTCACGGTCGCCGTCGCGGCCGCCACCGTGGTCTCCGGGGGCGGCGAGCCCGCCCGCGCGGCCACCGCACAGACCGCAGGGACGACGGAGATCGTCCTGGACGACCCGCGCACGGAGACGCCGCGCGGCGAACGTCTGCTCGCGGCCGGCCAGACCGGCTTCCTGCACCAGCAGGGCCCCGGGCGCGCACTGTTCTGGACGAGCTACAAGGACGGCGACACGGTCTCCGTCATCACCCCGTCCGGCATGGCCGGCGCCGGCGAGCCGTACCAGCCGACCACCACCAGCTGCTGGGGTGACATCAGCGCCTCGTGCCCCTCGGGCATGTTCGGGCAGGGCGCCGACACCGTGGCGCTGCCGGACCGGACGACCACCGAGCCGGTGTCGCTGTGGACCCCGGACGGCAGCGCCCCACGGCGGCTGGACATGCCGAGGGAGAGCTATGTCGGCACTTACGGCACCACCGTCGTCGCGTCCGAGCACGACCCCGTCATCGACACCGTGGGCATGCAGGGCACCTGGCTGAAGCTGATCGACGTCGTCGACGGCAAGCAGCGCAACCGCTGGGTGACCGGGTACCCCACCGACAAGAGCGGCGCCTACCACCGCACCGGGGACGCAACGGGCGCGCTGCTCACCTACCCGACCGCCTTCGACGCCATGACCGGCAACCCCACGTCCTACGAGGTCGGCTACCTCGACTTCGCCACCGCCGAGTTCACCACGGTCTTCAGCGGTGCCGACAGCGGGCTCTCGGTGGTGCTCACCGCCGACCGGATCGGCTGGTACAGCCCGTCCGGCGGCCTGCACCTCAAGCCCCGCGCCGACCTGACGGCCCAGGAGACGGTCCCGGTGGCGGCGGGCGGCACCGGCGGCGCCCCCGTGCTCGTCGGGAACTGGCTCGTCCTGGTCGCGAAACGCGGCCCCGTCACGGCCGTCTCCCTGACCGACGGCTCCACGAAGACCCTGCTCACCCAGTCCTACGGCGACCCCGTGGCCACCCCCGACGGCCGTGCCCTCGTCACCGGCGGCACGGGCGCCGCCGACTGGTGGGTGCAGCGCATCAGCCAGAACGCCGACGGCACCCCGCAGCTGGAGAAGGTGTCCAAGGTCCCGCCGTACGAAAACGCGAAGACGGGCATCGCGCTCAGCCGGGGCAGCCTGCGCGTCGCGGAGGTCAACCCCGACAGCACCCTGGACAGCACCTCCATCCGCACGCTGACCACGAACGGCAGCACCACGCTCACCGCGTCCACCGCCACGACGGGCTCCTCGATCCGACCGGTGTGGCCGGACGCCGGCCCCCCCAGCTCGGCGGTGTGGGGGAACCATGGCCCCGCCCCCCCGGGCGTCTACCACGAGACGTTGTATGAAGACGACGCTG
>NZ_JBHYKH010000521.1:0-6328 GCF_042741275.1 Streptomyces sp. NPDC058964 | reverse complement strand
GCCACCTGGCCGTCCTCAGGACGGCGGGTCACCGGTCAGGCGGTCCCGTCGCAGCGGCGGCGACCAGCCCGAAATCGCGCCCGGCGATCACATCGCGGCGGTGCTCCGGTAGTACTGAGGAGCCCCGCCTGTGATCGTCCGGGGCATTTTTGGTGCATCGGCGCGGTTAGGTCTTAGAACAGAGACATACGCGGCTGTCCGCCAGACCGCCGTGTGGTGCTACCGAGGAGGATCCATCAGCGCCGAGCCCCGCATCAACGACCGGATTCGCGTTCCCGAGGTGCGACTTGTCGGTCCCAGTGGCGAGCAGGTGGGCATTGTCCCCCTGGCCAAGGCACTGGAGCTTGCGCAGGAGTACGACCTGGACCTGGTCGAGGTCGCGGCGAACGCCCGTCCGCCCGTGTGCAAGCTCATGGACTACGGGAAGTTCAAGTACGAGTCGGCCATGAAGGCCCGTGAGGCGCGCAAGAACCAGGCGCACACGGTCATCAAGGAGATGAAGCTCCGGCCGAAGATCGACCCGCACGACTATGACACCAAGAAGGGTCACGTCGTTCGGTTCCTCAAGCAGGGCGACAAG
Source organism: Streptomyces sp. NPDC058964 (assembly GCF_042741275.1). NCBI lineage: Bacteria > Bacillati > Actinomycetota > Actinomycetes > Kitasatosporales > Streptomycetaceae > Streptomyces > Streptomyces sp. NPDC058964. The sequence goes on along the minus strand of NZ_JBHYKH010000521.1, from coordinate 5,748 downwards.
GTCAAGATCACGATCATGTTCCGTGGTCGCGAGCAGTCCCGGCCCGAGCTGGGCTACCGACTGCTGCAGCGCCTCGCGGAGGACGTCCAGGACCTCGGTTTCGTCGAGTCGAACCCGAAGCAGGACGGCCGCAACATGATCATGGTTCTCGGTCCGCACAAGAAGAAGACCGAGGCCATGGCCGAGGCCCGTCAGGCGCAGGAAGCCCGCAAGGCGGAGGCGAAGGCCAACCCGGGCCGCTCGCAGAACGCCGCGGACCTCCAGGACGCCGAGACCGCCGAGGCACCCGCCGAGGCCCCTGCCGAGGCTTCCGCCGAGGCGTGATCCCGGGGGGCGCGAGCCCCCAGGATGTAACCGATACAAGAGCGACGCTCCACCGTGCCCGGTTTCACGACCGGGCACCGGAGCGCCACCGACGAGGAGAGACGGCGCTATGCCGAAGAACAAGTCGCACAGCGGTGCCAGCAAGCGCTTCAAGGTCACCGGCTCCGGCAAGGTGCTCCGTGAGCGCGCCGGCAAGCGCCACCTGCTCGAGCACAAGTCGTCCCGTGTGACGCGTCGCCTCACCGGCAACGCCGAGATGGCCCCGGGCGACGCCGCGAAGATCAAGAAGCTTCTCGGCAAGTGACGCACCGGCGCTCGGTCGTCCGAACGATCCGCGCCGTATGTCAGGACCGGGACCCAATCGTTTCCGGGCCGCGTGAGGACAACCGCGGCCCCGCTACAAGGAGTTAACAAGTGGCACGCGTCAAGCGGGCAGTCAACGCCCACAAGAAGCGCCGGGCGATCCTCGAGCAGGCCTCCGGCTACCGCGGTCAGCGTTCGCGCCTGTACCGCAAGGCCAAGGAGCAGGTCACCCACTCGCTGGTCTACAACTACAACGACCGCAAGAAGCGCAAGGGTGACTTCCGCCAGCTGTGGATCCAGCGCATCAACGCCGCTGCCCGCGCCAACGGCATCACGTACAACCGCTTCATCCAGGGTCTGAAGGCCGCCAACATCGAGGTGGACCGCAAGATCCTGGCAGAGCTGGCCGTCAACGACGCGAACGCGTTCGCCGCGCTCGTCGAGGTCGCCCAGAAGGCGCTGCCGTCGGACGTCAACGCCCCCAAGGCCGCCTGACGCCCCACCGGCTCAAGCCGACGGGTCTGTATGAGGCCGGCGCGCCGGCCGGCCGCGGGGGGCGGGGGGGGGCGCGCGGTGGGCCCGCGCCCCCCCCCCCCCCCCCCCCACACGCCCGGTGAGAGGCCCCCCCCGCGCGCGCCCCCCGCCCGCGGGGTCCTGCTGTTGCCGCACGGTGCTCCCCGAGCCCTTCGAGCAGGGGGACCCAGGCACCCCGCAAGAACATCTGAGCTTCCGAAGGTGAACCCCATGCCCCCCGCCACCCCCGAGCTGATCTCCCCCCGCTCCGCGCGTGTGGCCGCCGCCCGGCGGCTGGCCAGGCGGAACTTCCGGGGCAAGGACCGGCTGTTCCTCGCGGAGGGGCCGCAGGCCGTGCGGGAGGCGGCGGCGCACCGGGTGGACGGTGCCGCCACCCTCGTCGAGCTGTTCGCCACCCTGGAGGCCGCGGAGCGGTACGCCGACATCGTCGGCGAGGCCCGGACCGCCGGAGCCCGCGTCCACCTCGCCTCCGAAGAGGTCATCGCCGACATCTCCACCACCGTCACCCCGCAGGGACTCGTCGGTGTCTGCCGGTTCCTCGACACGCGCTTCGAGGACATCCTCGCGGCCCGCCCCAAACTCGTCGCCGTCCTCGCGCACGTGCGGGACCCCGGCAACGCCGGCACCGTGCTGCGCTGCGCCGACGCCGCGGGCGCCGAGGCCGTCGTCCTCACCGACGCCTCGGTCGACCTGTACAACCCCAAGGCCGTCCGCGCCTCCGTGGGCTCGCTGTTCCACCTGCCCGTCGCCGTCGGCGTCCCCGTCGAGAAGGCGGTCGAGGGCCTCAAGGACGCGGGCGTGCGCATCCTCGCCGCCGACGGCGCCGGAACCGACGACCTCGACGACGAACTCGACAGGGGCACCATGCGCGGGCCCACCGCCTGGGTGTTCGGGAACGAGGCCTGGGGGCTCCCGGAGGAGACGCGCGCGCTGGCGGACGCCGTCGTACGCGTCCCGATCCACGGAAAGGCCGAGAGCCTGAACCTGGCCACCGCCGCCGCCGTATGTCTCTACGCGTCGGCCCGTGCACAGCGCGCCTCCGGAGGGTGCCGCTCCGTCACCGAGGGCTAGTAGGGTGACCAGCTCGGGGGGCTCCCCCGAGCTCTCGGCAGCGCGCGAGCAGGGGGACCCCCATGCCGTCTGAGAGGTGGAGTACGGGGATGAGCGTCGGCACGAGCAGTGCGCCGGGAGGGCGGGAGGTCCGGCGCGTACCCGCGCCCCGGCACGGTGATCCCGCCGGACTCGGCATTGACCCCGACGAACTGCCCGACGGGCTCGTGGTCGCCGACGAGCACGGGGACGTCATCTGCTTCAACGCGGCGGCCGCCCGCATCACCGCGCTCTCCCCGGCCGACGCCCTCGGCCGGCGCCTGGAGAAGGCCCTGCCGTTAGAGGACCTGGAGGGGCGCCGCTGGTGGCAGGTCACCGATCCGTACGGCGGACTCGCCATCCGGGTGGGCCAGCCCGAGCGGAACCTGCTGCTGCCCGGGGGCCGTGAGGTGCTGGTGTCGGCCCGGTACGTCCGCAGCGAGCCCACCGGGCCGGTCCGCCGCGTCGTCGTCTCCCTGCGCGACACCGAGGCCCGGCGCCGCACCGAGCGCAGCCACGCCGAGCTGATCGCCACCGTCGCCCACGAGCTGCGCTCCCCGCTCACCTCGGTCAAGGGCTTCACCGCCACGCTGCTCGCCAAGTGGGAACGGTTCACCGACGACCAGAAGCGGCTGATGCTGGAGACCGTCGACGCCGACGCCGACCGGGTCACCCGGCTGATCGCCGAGCTCCTGGACATCTCCCGCATCGACTCGGGGCGGCTGGAGGTGCGCCGTCAGCCCGTGGACATGGGCGCGGCCGTCGGGCGGCACATCCAGGCGTACGTCGCGGCCGGACAGCCGGCCGACCGGTTCCTGCTGCGCATCGAGCAGCCGCTGCCCGCCCTGTGGGCCGACCCCGACAAGATCGACCAGGTCCTCAGCAATCTGCTGGAAAATGCCGTGCGGCACGGCGAGGGAACCGTCACGATTGACATCACGCCCACGGCACCCCCCCGCGAGGGGGAGGACGCCGCCACGTCGGTCACGGTGAGCGACGAAGGGCCAGGTATCCCGGAGGAGTCCATGAACCGCGTCTTCACCCGCTTCTGGCGGGGCAGCAAGCGCGGCGGCACGGGCCTCGGGCTCTACATCGTCAAGGGCATCGTCGAGGCCCACGGCGGCACCATCACGGTCGGGCGCGCCGCCGACGGCGGCGCCGAGTTCCGATTTACGTTGCCCGTGAGCGCTCCGGCCTATCTGGCCTGAGCGGCCCGCGGGCGCATTCGCATACCTCGACCCCGTTAGACTCGGTCGTTGGCACCTTTGTGTCCCAAAGACGGAGACGATCCGTCCACGAGTCGATGACCACGAGTCGGAGACGGGGGACCATCCGCCAGCCAATCGGAAGCACGGGAAGATATGTCGGCACCCAATAAGTCGTACGACCCTGTCGAGGTCGAGGCGTTGAAACCGGAAGAGATCGAGCGCATGCGGGACGAGGCGCTCGCCGCCTTCGCCGCCGCGGACTCCCTCGACGCGCTCCAGGAGGCCAAGGTCGCCCACACCGGCGGCACCTCCCCGCTGGCCCTCGCCAACCGGGAGATCGGGGCCCTGCCCCCGCACGCCAAGGCCGCCGCCGGCAAGCTGGTCGGCCAGGCTCGCGGAGCCGTGAACAAGGGCCTCGCCGCCCGCCAGGCCGAGCTGGAGGCCGAGCGCGACGCGCGCGTACTGGTCGAGGAGGCAGTGGACGTCACGCTGCCGTACGACCGCGTACCGGCCGGCGCCCGCCACCCGCTGACCACGCTCTCCGAGCGCATCGAGGACGTCTTCGTGGCCATGGGCTACGAGGTCGCCGAGGGCCCGCAGGTCGAGGCCGAGTGGTTCAACTTCGACGCCCTCAACATCGGCCCGGACCACCCGGCCCGCGGCGAGGCCGACACGTTCTTCGTACAGGCTGCATCGGACAGCGGCTCCGCCGCGGGCCCGGGCGGCACCGAGTCCGGTGTCGTGCTGCGCACCCACACCTCGCCCGTCCAGATCCGCTCCCTGCTCGACCGCGAGCTGCCGGTCTACGTGATCTGCCCCGGCCGTGTGTACCGCACCGACGAGCTCGACGCCACGCACACCCCCGTCTTCCACCAGGTCGAGCTGCTCGCCGTCGACGAGGGCCTGACCATGGCCGACCTCAAGGGCACTCTGGACCACATGGTCCAGTCCCTGTTCGGCGAGGGCATGAAGACCCGGCTGCGGCCGAACTTCTTCCCGTTCACCGAGCCGTCCGCCGAGATGGACATGGTCTGCTACGTCTGCCGCGGCGAGTCCGTCGGCAACCCCGACCGCCCCTGCCGGACCTGCTCCAGCGAGGGCTGGATCGAGCTCGGCGGCTGCGGCATGGTCAACCCGAAGGTGCTGACCGCCTGCGGTGTCGACCCGGAGAAGTACAGCGGATTCGCCTTCGGGTTCGGCATCGAGCGGATGCTGATGTTCCGCCACAACGTCGAAGACATGCGAGACATGGTCGAGGGTGACGTCCGGTTCACCCGGCCGTTCGGGATGGAGATCTGATGCGGGTCCCGCTTTCTTGGCTGCGGGAGTACGTCGACCTGCCGGCGACGGAGACCGGGCGCGACGTCCAGGCCAAGCTCATTTCCGCAGGTCTCGAGGTGGAGACCGTCGAGCACCTGGGCGCCGACCTCAAGGGCCCGCTGGTCGTGGGCCGGGTTCTGACCATCGAGGAGCTGGAGGGCTTCAAGAAGCCGATCCGCTTCTGCACCGTCGACGTCGGCCAGGCCAACGGCACCGGTGAGCCCCAGGAGATCGTCTGCGGCGCCCGCAACTTCTCCGTCGGCGACAAGGTCGTCGTGGTCCTGCCCGGCGCCACGCTGCCGGGCGGCTTCTCGATCTCCGCGCGCCAGACGTACGGCAAGACGTCCCACGGCATGATCTGCTCCAGCGACGAGCTGGGCATGGGCGACGACGGCACCAAGGGCATCATCGTGCTGCCCCCGGAGACCGAGGTCGGCAAGGACGCGATCGAGCTCCTGGAGCTGGTCGACGAGGTCCTCGACATCGCCGTCACCGCCAACCGCGGCGACTGCCTGTCGATCCGCGGCGTCGCCCGCGAGACCGCCATCGCCTACGGCCTGCCGCTGCGCGACCCCGCGCTCATCGACGTCCCCGGCCCGAACGCCTTCGGCTACCCGGTCCAGGTCTCGGACCCGATGGGCTGCGACCGCTTCACCGCCCGCACCGTCTCCGGCCTGGAGCCGGAGGCGCGCTCCCCGATCTGGCTGCAGCGACGCCTGCAGAAGGTCGGCATGCGCCCGATCTCGCTCGCCGTCGACGTCACCAACTACGTGATGATGGAGCTCGGCCAGCCCCTGCACGCCTACGACCGCAACCTCGTCCAGGGCACCATCGGCGTCCGCCGCGCGGAGGAGGGCGAGAAGCTCGTCACCCTCGACGGCGTCGAGCGCAAGCTGCACGCCGAGGACCTGGTGATCACCGACGAGCGCGGACCGATCGGCCTGGCCGGTGTCATGGGCGGGGCCAACAC
>NZ_JBHYKH010000520.1:0-6331 GCF_042741275.1 Streptomyces sp. NPDC058964 | reverse complement strand
CGACCTGGCCAACGACAAGATGGCGGTGCAGCGGCTGCGCGAGGCCGCCGAGAAGGCCAAGATCGAGCTGTCCTCCTCGTCCGAGACCTCGATCAACCTGCCCTACATCACCGCCTCCGCCGAGGGCCCCCTGCACCTGGAGGAGAAGCTCACCCGCGCCCAGTTCCAGGAGCTCACCGCCGACCTGCTGGACCGCTGCAAGACCCCCTTCCACCAGGCGGTCAAGGACGCCGGCGTCAAGCTCTCCGCGATCGACCACGTCATCCTGGTCGGCGGCTCGACCCGGATGCCCGCCGTGACCGAGCTGGTCAAGGAGCTCACCGGCAAGGACCCGCACAAGGGCGTCAACCCCGACGAGGTGGTCGCCGTCGGCGCGGCCCTCCAGGCGGGCGTGATCAGGGGTGACGTGAAGGACGTCCTCCTCCTCGACGTCACGCCGCTGTCCCTCGGAATCGAGACCAAGGGCGGCATCATGACCAAGCTCATCGAACGCAACACCACGATCCCGACCCGCCGTTCGGAGATCTTCACCACCGCCGCCGACAACCAGCCCTCGGTCGGCATCCAGGTCTACCAGGGCGAACGGGAGATCGCCGCCTACAACAAGAAGCTCGGCGTCTTCGACCTCACCGGCCTGCCGCCCGCCCCGCGCGGAGTACCGCAGATCGAGGTCGCCTTCGACATCGACGCCAACGGGATCATGCACGTCTCGGCGAAGGACCTGGCCACCGGCCGCGAACAGAAGATGACGGTCACCGGCGGCTCAGCCCTGCCCAAGGACGACATCGACCGCATGATGCGCGAGGCCGAGCAGTACGCCGAGGAGGACCGCAAGCGCCGCGAGTCCGCCGAGACCCGCAACCAGGCCGAACAACTCGTCTACCAGACCGATAAGTTCATCCGCGACAACCCCGAGAACTACGATCGGGTGCCGTCCGAGACCAGGGCCGAGGTCGAGGCGGCGACGGGAGAGCTGAAGACCCTGCTGGAGCAGAACGCCGACACGGCTGCCCTGCGCGCCGCCGTCGAGAAGCTGGCCACCGTGAGCCAGAAGATGGGCCAGGCCATGTACGCCCAGACCCAGCAGCAGGCCCCGACCGGGACCGCCGCACCGCAGGACGAGGAGGGCGTGGTCGACGCGGAGATCGTCGACGACGAACGCGACACCAAGGGAGGCGCCGCATAGCCGGCTACCCGGTCGGCAGCGTCGCGCACACCGCGTCCAGCACGGACGCGTACGGCGTACCGAAGTCCGTCAGCCGCGAGCGCAGCCCCTCCAGGGCGTCACGGTGCTCGGTGAGCAGCTGAGTGCTGCCGGTCCGGGCCGCGCACTCCAGCACCGCGGGCAGGAAGTCCGGCAGCTCCTCGCCGCTGAACTCCAGGCCGTGCTCCCGGTAGACGTCCTCGAACCGGACCAGGGACGCGCCCCGCCGCCCGATGCAGCCGTTGTTCCACCGGCTCAGATACAGGCCGTGCCGGTGCCCGAGCCCGAACACCCGCACATACTGCTCGGCCAGCTCGCACAGCGGGGTCACGGCCGCATGGTCGGTGAACTCCCGCAGCTGCGGCGCGGCTTCGCGCAGCAACGGCAGCCGGGCGACGAAGTCCTCGTCCGGATAGGTCAGACAGAGCGCAGCCGCCTGGTACAGCACCGCGTCCGAGGGCATCCGGCCTCCTTCGCGTCGTCGGAGGCCGGCCGCCGCTCGCGGTCGGTCACGTGCGCTCCCTCGCTTGCCCTTGGTTCCGAACCTAGGGGCGAGACGGCGAGCGCACCTGTTCGCGGCACCCGTCCGGGTCAGGGCTTGCGCGCGACCCCGCCGTACACGGGCACGACACCCTCCGCCTGGGCCGCCACGTCCTCCGGCTCCGGCCGCCACCCGTACACGGGGATCACACCGGGGCCCAGCAGTTCAAGACCGTCGAAGAACCGCGAGAACTCGGGCAGCGTACGCGGATGGAACGGCGTCCCGCCCCTGCGGAACAGCTCCGCCGCCTTCGCCACGCCCTCCGGGCTGAGGTCCTGCGAGACCTGCGACAGGATCAGGAGGCTGCCCGGGGCGAGCGCCTCGACGTACCGCCGGACGAGCCCGTACACGTCGTCCTCCGCGTCGTCCAGGTAGTGGGTCAGCGCCACCAGCGACAGCGCGACGGGCCGGCCGAAGTCGAGGGACTCACCGGCCAGCCGCAGGATGGTGCCGGGGTCGCGGACATCGGCGTGCACATAGTCCGTGGTGCCCTCGGCGGTACCGCTCAGCAGCGCCTGCGCGTGCCGCAGCACGATCGGGTCGTTGTCCGCGTACACCACCTTGGCGTCCGGCGCGGCGGCCTGCGCCACCTGGTGCAGATTGGGCTCGGTGGGGATACCGGTGCCGATGTCCAGGAACTGGCGGATCCCCGCCTCGGCGGCCGTGCGGACCGCCCGGTGCATGAACCGGCGGTTGGCACGCGCCCCCCGCACCGCCGTACCGTCCGCGGCCAGGATCTTCCTGGCCAGCTCCTCGTCCACCGGATAGTTGTCCTTGCCGCCCAGCCACCAGTCGTACACGCGTGCGGGATGCGGCCTGCTGGTGTCGATGGTGGTGGGCGCGGCTTCGGATGCGGTCATGCGGTGTCTGCTCCGTCCTCAGAGGTTCTCGCGGTACTCCCGCAGGATCTTCTCGGTGCGCTGTGCCGACGCGGCCCGTGCCGTCATGTGGTCCAGGACCTCCAGATGCGCCGAGACCTCCCGGCGGGAGTCCAGGTACAAAGCGCCGGTCAGGTACTCGGTGAAGACCATGTCGGGCAGTTCGGGCTCCGCGAAGCGGAAAAGCGTGAAGGGCGCATAAGTCCCAGGGTGCGGGCCGGACGCGAACTCGGCGAGCTGAAGCGTGACGCGGTCCCGTTCGGCGTACTCCAGCAGTCTGTCCACCTGGTCACGCATCACCTCGGAGCGGATGCTGACCGGACGGCGCAGCACCGTCTCGTCCATGATCACCCACAGGTGGGGCGGGTTCTCCCGGTCCAGCAGCCGCTGACGGGTCATGCGCAGGGACACATGACGTTCGATCGTCCCGGGATCCGTCTGGCCGATCGTCCCGGCCTCCATCACGGCACGCGCGTACTCCTCGGTCTGCAGCAGCCCCGGCACGAAGTGCGGCTCGTAGGAGCGGATGATCCGGGCCGCGCCCTCCAGGCTCACATACAGGCTGAACCAGTCCGGCAGCACGTCGTGGAACCGCTGCCACCAGCCCGGCTGATTGGCCTCCTCGGCCAGCGCCACGAACGCGGCCGCCTCCTCGTCGGGAACACCGTACGTCGTCAGGAGCACCTGTACGTACGGGATCTTCAGCGCGACCTCGGCCATCTCCATACGCCGCACCGTGGCCGGCGCCACGCGCAGCACCCGGGCGGCCTCCTCGCGCTTGAGGCCGGCCGCCTCCCGCAGTTCCTGCAGCCGCTTCCCGAGCACCACCTGGCCCACGGTGGGCGCGGCACGCCGCTCACTCACGCCACGTCCTCCCCAACGCGCCGAAGCATGCGAGCAGTCTGTCACGCGATGCCCCGTCGCACACGTGCCCGAAGCAGATGCGGAGGACGTCACACCGTCCGGCAACCCGCCCGTCAACCCCCCAGCGAATGAAGGTACTTGGCCGTAGCCGGATCCGCCGGCAAGAACGTCTCGATGGCCAGCTCCGCGACCGTCACGTCCATCGGCGTGTTGAACGTCGAGATCGACGAAACGAACGACAGGATCCGGCCCTCGTGCTCGATCCGCATCGGCAGCGCGAAGTACGCCACCGGCTCGTCCGGTCCGTCCCCGGCCGCCTCCCCGGGCACCGGATAGCCGGCCACCTCCTCGTACAGCTCGCGCAGCGCCTGCGAGCGGTGCAGGGCGATCTGCCGCTCCATCTGCGCCAGCAGATGCCCGCGCCACTCGCGCAGATTGCGGATGCGCGGAGCCAGACCCTCGGGGTGCAGCGTCAGCCGCATCGCGTTCGGCGCCGGCGCCATCAAGGACTCCGGGACACCGTCCAGCAGCAGGGCGATGCCCCGGTTGGCGGCGACCACCGTGTACACGGCGTCGACGACGAGCGCCGGATACGGCTCATAGCCCTGGATCAGCCGCTCCATGCCGTCCCGCAGCGCGTCCAACGCCGGGTCGTCCAGCGGGGTTTCGGGGTAGTACGGGGCATAACCGGCAGCCAGCAGCAGCGCGTTGCGCTCCCGCACCGGCACCTCCAGGTGCTCCGCCAGCCGCAGCACCATCTCCTCGCTCGGCCGCGAACGGCCCGTCTCGATGAAACTGATGTGCCGGGCGGAGGAGTCGGCCCGCAGCGCCAGCTCCAACTGACTGATCCGGCTCCGCTCCCGCCAGGCACGCAGCAACGGGCCCACGCCCTTGTCGGCAGGGGCGGTGACAGGGCCTGCGGGGCCGGACGCGACAATGGTCATACGGACGACCGTAGTCGAGGAGCGCGCGCATGAACGAGCCCTGGAAGCCGTCCTGGGAGGCCACCGCGGTGTACCGGTCCAGAGTCCGCGGCTGCCTGCTCGGCGGAGCACTCGGTGACGCGCTGGGCTACCCGGTGGAGTTCTCCTCCCTCGACCGGATCCGCGCGGCCCACGGCGAGGCCGGGGTGACGTCGTTCGTACCAGGCGTGAACGGCGTGACGGGCCGGATCAGCGACGACACCCAGATGACCCTGTTCACCGCCGAGGCCCTCGTCCAGGCCCAGCGCCGGGAACGGGAGAAGGGCATCGGCGGCGGCTGGGCACTGCTCCTGCGGTGGGCCTACGAGCGGTGGCTGGAGACGCAGCGCAGGCCCGGCCCCGAGCAGGCCGCCCCGCCCTCCTCCGGCGCCCCCGAGGGCGGCCTGATCACCGAGGCCTGGCTGTACGCCCGCCGCGCCCCGGGCAACGCCTGCCTGTCCGGGGCCGCCCAGATGTACGCCCCCGACCCGCACCTCGCACTGGACGGCGGCCCGGGGCAGGTCAACCCCGACTCCAAGGGCTGCGGCGCGGTGATGCGCTCGGCCCCCTTCGGCCTGGTCAACACCGCGGAGGCGGCCTTCGCCATGGCCGCCCGCGGCGCCCAGATCACCCACGGCCACCCCACCGGCTACTACGCGGCGGGCGCGCTGGCCGCGATCGTCGCGCACCTCGTCGCCGGGGACTCCCTGGAGGGCTCGGTGCTGCGCGCGCTGCGCCTGCTGGAGCGGCACCGCGGCCACGAGGAGACCTCGACCGCCCTGCGCCGAGCCGTCGACCTGGCGGCCCAGGGCTCGCCGACGGCCAAGAAGGTCGAGTCCCTCGGCGAGGGCTGGGTCGCCGAGCAGGCCCTGGCCATCGGCGTCTACTGCGCCCTGGCCGAGCCCCGGGTCAAGGAGGCCCTGCTGCTGGCCGTCAACCACTCGGGTGACAGCGACTCCACCGGCTCCCTGTGCGGCAACCTGCTCGGCGCCCGGCACGGTGACGTCGGTCTGCCCCACGCCTGGGTCGAGCAGGTGGAGGGCCGGGCCCGCATCGCCGCGCTGGCGGACGACCTCGCGGCGCAGCGCGCCCGGAGCTGAGCGGCCGGCTGTGGCAGGCTGAACAGGTACGCGACCCCCAGGAAGGAAGCCGTCCCATGCCCGTCGAACCGCTGTCCCAGAAGGAGATCGAGGACCGGCTGGCCGAGCTGCCCGGCTGGTCGCTCGCCGGGGACCGCCTCGCCCGCTCCTACCGGCTCGGCTCACACTTCGCGGCGGCCGCGCTGGTCGTGCACATCGCCGGGATCCAGGACGAACTCGACCACCACTCCGACCTCACCCTCGGCTACAACACCGTGTCCCTGACCGTGAACACGCACAGCGCCGGGGGCGCCGTCACCGAGAAGGACTTCACCCTCGCCCGCAGGGTGGAAGACATCGCCCCGGGCCACGGAGCACACTGACGCACGTGCTCGACTACGACCGGGAAGCCGGCGTCTACGACGCGACACGCGGTGGCGAACCACGGGCAGAGGCGGCCGCCGAGACCGTCCTCGGTCTCATACCCGACGGCGCCCGCCGTCTGCTCGACGTCGCCTGCGGCACCGGGATCGTCACCCGGCGCCTGGCCGCGGCCCGGCCCGGGATGCGGGTCACGGGCGCCGACCTCGCGCACAACATGGCGCGGATGGCCGCCGCCCGCCTGCCCGGAACGATCCTGCTGGCCGACAGCCGCCGACTCCCCTTCCCGGACGGCACGTTCGACGCCGTCACCAGCGTCTGGCTGCTGCACCTGATAGAGACTCCGGCCGACGTGCGGGCCGTGATCGCCGAATGCGCCCGCGTACTGCGCCCCGACGGGGTGTACGTCACCACCGTCGACC
>NZ_JBHYKH010000519.1:0-6348 GCF_042741275.1 Streptomyces sp. NPDC058964 | reverse complement strand
GACTGCTCGGGCCCCCCGCGGGTATGGTCGCCGGGATCAATCTCGTCCGGCCGCTCGGCCCGGGCCGAACGACGGCGGCGGCGCGCCTCGGCGCGGACCGCCTTGCGCAGCCACCGCTGCGGATCGACCGGAGGCCCCTCGGAGTCCAGTCGCTCCAGCAGGCGCAGCCAGACGGCCTGCTCCAGGTCACCGGGCTCGGCTCCGGAGGCATGGGCCTCGGCGGATGCCTCCGCCGTGAGCAGGGGGCTCAGCGTGGCAACCAGATCGTGCGTCATACGCGCAACCACGCGCCCGCCCCGGCGGCAGGTTGCCGGGGCGGCGCGGGTCCACTCGAACGGGTCGCGGGTGCTCAGCCGTTGACGAAGTCCTCGCGGGCGAGCAGACCGGTGTCCGCGTTGTCGGTGAAGACACCGTCGATGCCGGTCGCGAAGTACGTCCGGAAGGCGCCGAAGGCGTCTCCGTAGCCGTCGGCGTCGGTGCCCTTGCGGAACTCCGCCGGGAGAAAGGGGTTCTCGTTGCGCATGGTGTAGGGGTGCAGGACCAGGCCCACCTTGTGCGCGTCCGGGACCAGGGTCGTCGGCGTGGTGAGCCTGCCGGCGGCGTCCTTGGGGATGATCAGGTCCAGTGTCGGACCGATGCCCTGCGCGTAGCCGGCGATCTCCCGCAGGCCCTTGGGCGTGATGAGGTCGGCAACCGTGCGCGGATCGCCCGTCTCGACGAAGTCCCAGGGCCTGCTGCTCGCCGTGGAGAGCAGGACCACGAGCGGGTTGTCGACCAGCTTGTTCAGGCGCTGGATGCTGGTCGGCTCGAAGGACTGCAGGATGACGGGCGAGTTCCTCCGGTCCTTGCCGTACGTGTGCAGCAGCTTGGCGACCCGCTCCTCCAGCCCCAGGCCCAGCTTGCGGAAGTAGGTGGGGTGCTTGGTCTCCGGGTATATCCAGACCTGCTTGCCGCGCTTGCGGGTCTCCTCGTCCTGCCACCGGAGGACCTCTTCGAAGGTGGGGATCTCCCAGCGGCCGTCGTAGAGGGTGTTGTGCGGGCGGTTGGCCGGGATGCGCTCGACCGCGCGCAGCGTCTTCAGCTCGGCGAGCGTGAAGTCCTCGGTGAACCAGCCGGTGGTCGGCACGCCGTCGAGGACCTTGGTGGTCCTGCGGTCGGCGAACTCGGGGTGGGAGGCGACGTCCGTGGTGCCGCCGATCTCGGGCTCGTGGCGGCAGACCAGATGGCCGTCCCTGGTGGGGACCAGGTCGCCGGCCTCGACGACGTCGGCGCCGAGGTCGAGGGCCAGGTTGTACGACCCGAAGGTGTGCTCGGGCCGGTAGCCGCTGGTGCCCCGGTGGCCGATGATCGTCGGCTTGGGCAGGCTCTTCAGGCCGCCGCCGTGCCGGGCCGTCCCGGCCTCCGCGGCTCTGGCCGCACCGGGCAGCCCCAGGACCGCTCCGCCCGCGCCGAGCACCGCGGCGCCCAGGAGCGCCCGCCGTGCGGTGCCCTGCGGCTGCTCGTTCGACTCGTGGGTTTCCATGAGGGCCCTCCTGCCGTCCGCCCGTGATTGCGGGCCGATGGTAGGGGCGTGGACATGACGAGCGGGAGACCTCGGCCCTAACGCACGGGTGACACCGGATGTCATACGGACAGCACTTTCTGACGGCGCGTCGGCATCGGCGCGCGCCGTGCGGGGTACCCGGCCGCTGGGCCACCCGCGCGATGTCCGTCACATCGTCGCACCAGCGTTACGCGCCGGTTCCGGCAGGCCACCGCAGGTAAACCTGCGTCAACAGTAAGTAAGACATCGGTGAACCGGACGCACCCGATGTGCGCTTCCCCCGGAGCCGCGAGTAATGTCCTCACCTGCACAGACTCATATCGACCCCTCGACATCGGAGGACCCGTTGTCCCGCTTCGCGCTCATCAAGGCAGTGCTCGGACCGATCATGCGCCTGATGTTCCGCCCACGGGTGGAAGGCGTGGAGCACATTCCCGGCGACGGCCCGGTCATCCTGGCCGGAAACCACCTCACGTTCATCGACTCGATGATCCTGCCGCTGGTCTGCGACCGGCAGGTGTTCTTCATCGGCAAGGACGAGTACGTGACCGGCAAGGGCTTCAAGGGCCGGCTCATGGCGTGGTTCTTCACCGGCGTCGGCATGATCCCGGTGGACCGGGACGGGGCCAGCGGTGGCGTGGCCGCGCTGATGACCGGGCGGCGGATCCTCGAAGAGGGGAAGATCTTCGGCATCTACCCCGAGGGGACGCGGTCGCCCGACGGACGCCTGTACCGGGGCCGCACCGGCATCGCCCGCCTCACGCTGATGACGGGCGCGCCGGTGGTTCCCTTCGCGATGATCGGCACGGACAAGCTCCAGCCGGGTGGCCGGGGCATGCCGCGTCCGGGCCGGGTGACCGTTCGCTTCGGCGAGGCAATGGAGTTCTCGCGGTACGAGGGGATGGACCGGGACCGCTATGTGCTGCGGGCCGTGACCGACTCCGTGATGACGGAGGTCATGCGGCTGTCCGGGCAGGAGTACGTGGACATGTACGCGACCAAGGCGAAGGTGGCGTAGCACCTCGGCGGTCGGCCGGTTTTCCGGTGCGGCTGCGTAGTGGCCTGCCGCGCAGTTCCCCGCGCCCCTGTGGGGCGTTCACCTCAGCCGGTGCTCTCCAGTTTCTGTCCCTTCAGCAGGAACCAGGCCGCCACCGCTGTCGCCAGCAGGACGGCGGCTCCCGCGGCCGATGCCAGTTGCAGGCCGTGGACGAAGGCATCCCTGGCCGCGTCCAGCAGCGCCCCCGAGGTGTGTGCGGGCAGGTGTGCCGCCGCCTCGACCGCACCGCCCAGCGATTCGTGGGCCCCTTCCGGGGTGCCCGCCGGTCCCGTGAAGTCGCGGTAGACGCCCGTTACGATCGAGCCGAGCAGGGCGATGCCCAGTGCGGCGCCGAGCTCGTAGGCCGTCTCGGAGACCGCGGAGGCGGCACCCGCCTGGTCCTTCGGGACGCTGGAGAGGATGACGTCGGCGGTGACCGTGAAGGAGAAGCCCGCGCCCACGCCGAGCACCAGCAGCGCGGCGCCGAGGAGCGGGTAGCCGGTCGAGCGGGTCAGCGTCGTGAGAACGGCGAGCGCGAGGCCCACGGCGGCGAGGCCTCCGGAGACCACGGTCCGTACCGAGAACCGCCGGGCCGCGCGGCCCGCCACCAGCCCGGCCGCCACCGCGCCGACCGCCGCCGGCAGCTCGGCCAGACCGGCCTCGAACGGACGCCTGCCCTGCACGAGTTGCAGGTACTGGGAGAGGAAGAACACCAGACCCGCCATACCGAGCACGGTCAGCAGATCGGCGAGGACCGCGCCGCTGAAGCCGCGCTGGCGGAACAGCCGCATGTCGAGCAGCGGGCTCGGGAGGGTGAGCTGGCGGTGCACGAACCCGTACAGGGCCGCCGCGCCCAGCACCGCCGTGCCGAGGGTGGCCCAGGTGAAGCCGTGCGTAGCGGCCTCCTTGACCGCGTAGACGACGCCGATCACGCCGACCAGTGACAGCGCGACGCCGGTCAGGTCCCACGGACCGGGGTTCGGGTTGCGGGACTCGGGCAGCGTCCTGATACCGACGAGGACGAGGACCACCATCACCGGCAGGTTGATGAGGAAGACCGAGCCCCACCAGAAGTGCTCGAGCAGGAACCCGCCGACGATGGGGCCGACGGCCGTACCGGCGGAGGCGGTGGCGCCCCAGATGCCGACGGCGAGACTGCGCTCGCGCGGGTCGTGGAAGAGGTTGCGGATCAGGGCCAGGGTGGCGGGCATCAAGGTCGCGCCGGCGACACCGAGCAGGGCCCGCGCCAGGATCATCAGCTCGGGGGTGTGCGCGTAGGCGTTGAGGACGGAGACCACGCCGAACGCCGTGGCGCCGCCGAGCAGGATCCTCTTGCGGCCGATGCGGTCGCCGAGGCTGCCCATGGAGACCAGCAGTCCGGCGATGACGAAGGAGTAGACGTCACCGATCCAGAGCAGTTGGGTGCCGTCGGGGTCGAGGTCTTCGCTGATGTAGGGGGTCGCGAGGCCGAGGACGGTCGCGTCGACGGCCACCAGCAGCACGGCGAGCACGAGGACGGAGAGCGCGAGCCAACGGCCCCGGCTCTTCTCCGCTTCCCTCGCGACGGCCGGCTGCAAGGTGCTGGTCATGATTCCTCTCTTCGTAGCGCGCCGCCGAGCAACAGCTCGGCGATCATGTGGGTGAAGTCCTTGGGGGCCACGCGGCCTTCCGAGATCACCCAGGCGCCCGCGGCCAGCAGGCCGTACAGCGCCTCGGTGAGCCAGGCCGGGGTGAGGTCGATACGGAACTCGCCTGCCGCTTGGCCGCGCCGGAACAGTGCCGCGACGGGTTCGTCGATGCGGGCCCAGCCCTGGTTCCGCTCCTCGCCCTCGAACAACTGGTTCTCGGTGTAGAGGAAGGCGAGCAGTCCGGCGACGGGCTCGATCTCCCGCACCAGCCGGCGTACGGCCTCGCTCGCGGGTCCCTCGTCGAGCCGGGCCGCTCGCAGCGCCGCCTCGCACTCCGCGATGCCGAGCGATTCCAGCGCCCGGACGAGCGCGTCGCGCCCCGCGAAGTGGCGGTGCAGCGTGGCCCGGCTGATCCCGGCCGCCCTGGCGACCTCGTCCATGGTGGCGGTGGATTTACGGGTCAGCAGGGCCGCGGCGCTGCGCAGCACATGGTCACGATCGAGAGCCATGAGACAACTGTAGCCCATGTGAGACATCCCTGTCTCACAATGGGCACGTGCGACTCATCGTTGCTGGTCGGAACGTGTGTCCAGCGGTCCGCCGGTGCGTCAGTGCCAGGGCAGCTGCCCGCGCCGCTCCCAGTACGCGCCCGGCTCCTCGACCAGCGTCGCCAGCCGCTCCAGCTGGTCCTCGTCGAGATCGACGACCGCGGCGTGCAGGTTGGAGGCGAGCTGATGGGTGGTCGCCGCGCCGGAGAGGACGACTCCGGCCCACGGCCGGCGCAGGACGAGGGCGAGAGCGACGGCGTCGCAGCCGAGGGACGTCTCGCGGGCCACGGCCTTCAGGGCGTCGGGCGCGTTCGGCTCCGCGAGCCGTCCGTTGGCCATGCCCTCCTTGACGATCACCGTGAGTCCGGCGTCGTGGGCCTCGGCGAGGGCGGGCTCGGCAGAGGTCTCCAGGGCGTTGTACGTCGACTGGACGGTACGGAAGAGGGGATCGCCGTCGACGGTCACGGCGAGGGCGGCGCGGATGGCGTCGGCCTGGGCGGGCCCGCTGGTGGAGAACCCGACGGTGAGCCCGCCGGCGGCCGCCTCGGCGAGCCTGGCGTGGAGTTCCTTGTCGGTGAGCGCCGGGCTGTCCGGGGTCACCGAGTGGATCTGGTAGAGGTCGAGCCGGTCGCCGAGCAGTTCGTCGGTCTCGGCGCGCTGCCGTTCGTACGTGGTCAGACTGTGGTCCTTGACCTCGTGCTGCTCCGCCTCGGTGGACCAGCCTGCGGTGTACGTGTAGCCCCATTTGCTGCCGACGACGACGTCGTCGACGTCGGGGCGGGCGTTCAGCCAGTCGGCGAGGAACTCCTCGGAGCGGCCGTAGGAGCGGGCGGCGTCGAAGTAGCGGACGCCCTGGGCGTAGGCGGCGTCGAGGAGGTCGTGGGTACGCTCGCGCAGGGCGTCGACACTGCGGGCCGGCGGGAGGTCCCGCTCCCTGCCGAGGTTGATATAGCCGGGGCGGCCGACGGCGGCGAGGCCCAGGCCGATGTGGCAGGTGGCGGACGTCGCTGAGGCGAGACGGGCGAAGGGCATCCGGGGCTCCGTTCGGTCGGCTCCTACGGCTCCGGACCAACCTAACTCGTGATCAGCCCGGGCAGGACACGGGAGGCGCGGCTTCCCGGACGAGGCCGACCGGCCCGGGGGCCCGGGGTCGGAGTGGGCGCCCTGGAGGGACGGGCCCCGCTTCACGATCACCCGATTGCACTCGACCAGGCCGTAGCTGCCGACGGCGCCTTGGCGGGGCAGGTGCTCGGGGCCGAGGCCGGCCCTGCGCGCGGCGGTGGCCGCCGTCCTGAAGAACCAGGCAGGCGGCGCGGTGCCGTACTCCGACCGGGTCGTGACGACCGGACCGGTCACCGACTTCTTGTCGACGATGTCGTGGAGGTGGCCCTCACGGCGCGTGCCGGGGATACGGCGCGCCAAGGCCCCCAGCGACAGGGCGCACTGCAGCAGGGCGAGCGAGTGCACCGGTGACGCGGTGGGGACACCGTCCCCGGGTCCTTGGGGCGCCCGGGACGGGCCCGCGCCGGCGCAGGGCGCCGGCCCCGGGCCCCCGGGGCTCCACCCCCCCCCTAACCCGAGCGCGCCCGCGCG
>NZ_JBHYKH010000518.1:0-6349 GCF_042741275.1 Streptomyces sp. NPDC058964 | reverse complement strand
GCCCTGCGCCGCGCAGAGGTCCAGCAGGTCGAGATCGGCACCGGCGTGCCAGCGCCCGGTGAACAGGTCGACCGCCCGGCCGTCGGCCCGCAGCCGGGGCGCCATCCGCTCGACGAGCGCGAGGGTGGCCGGGGAGCGGTCGCAGACCGACCCGCCGTGCTTGCGGTGCAGGGCCCAACGGCTCAGCCACCCCGCGGCGTCGACGTCGTCCCCGTCCGTCAGCAGCCGTTCCGCACCGCACTCCGCCAGCAGCGCCAGCCAGAACTCGTCGTCGGCGACCTTGGTGCCGAGCCCGGCCGGCATGATCTCCAGCAGACGGGTCCGGACGGCCGGCCGCTCTTCCGCGAGGACCGGGAGAACGGAGCGGTAGGCGGACCAGAAGGACGCGGGAGCCCGGACGGCGGCGGGAGAGGCGATCAGGTCGGCGACGAGGACGCACTCCTCGGTGGTCCGGTCCAGACCGGCCGCCCTGATCAGACCGCGCGCGTCCTGCGGCAGCGAGGCGTACGGCGGCATGCCCGCCGCGCAGCGCTCCACGGTCAGCTGCCGGAACTGTGCCCACGCCGTGGCGGGGTCGAGCCGGCGGGCGAGGTCCTTCACGTACTCCTTGAGCGCCTTGACCGTCAGAGCGCCCGCGAAGGCGAACTCCAGGAACACGGCACGCTGCCGCTCCTCGTCCACCGCCAGGGCGTGCACCCGCTCGGCCTCACGGGCCTTGCCGAAGAAGGCGGCGGCGTACGTCGTGTTGTCGTGCTGGAGGAAGACCCGGGCCGCCTGCTCGTAGAAGGTGGGAAGGAAGTGCGGCACCGTCCGGCCGAGCCGGGTGCCGAGCTCCTCGAAGCCTTCCTTGGCCGTGCCGGGGCGGGACTTGGCCTGGCGCGCGAGCCGTTCGACGTCCTTGACCAGGGCCAGCGCGTGGTGGCCGTTGGCCGGGTCGTTGACCAGCGCCCAGGCAGGGAAGCCCAGGGTTTCCCGGCGCACCTGGCCGACCTCGGGGGTCTCCGGCTCCCGGACCAGTCCGAGGAACTCCAGGGCCAGGTCCTCGGCCTCGCCGAGGGTGCCCGGCACCAGCCGGACCACGCGCCGGTCGTCCAGGCCGGGGTGGGTGTAGGTGCGTACGGTGAGGGAGTCGGCGTCCTCCCGGGCGGTGGTGCCCGGGGGCAGGACGGCGCCGGCGTCGAGCAGTGCGCCCGTGGTGGTGTCGTCGAATGCCGTGGTCGTCATGCCGCCCGCTCCTCGTCCTCGATGTCCCGCCCCGCGTACAGTGCGGCCGCCATGCGCATGCCCTCCGACCAGGCGACCGGCCCGACCCGGCCGAGCTTCAGCGCCCGGCCCGCGGGGTCGGTCCACATGAGGGGACCGGTCTCGGCCTCCTCGTAGCCGTCGTAGTCGCCGATCCACACCCGGGCCTCGCAGGCGCGGCCGTCCTCCAGCACCGGGCAGACCGCGTGCCCCCCGCGCACGCGGTAGCCGAGCTGTGCCGCCCTGCCGTGCAGGAAGCGCAGCTCCTTGAACGCCCCGCCGGCGTACTCCTCGACCTGCGTGCCCTCGGCGTCGAGCGTGGCCGGGCGGTGCCACACCTCGCGGAAGAGCTGCTGGGCCCGCTGTTCGACGCCGAGTTCGACGGCGAACTCGCGCAGGTCCTCCAGGTCGTCGAGGAGCACGGGATGCGGGATGCGGAGGAGTTCGGGGGTGATGCGCACGGTGTCGCCGTCGAGGTCGACCAGTCCGAGTCCGCGCTCGCCGTCGGCGTCCCGCAGGAAGCCCGCGACCTCACCGTCGGCTCCCGTGACGACGACGTCCCGCAGGGCGGACTGCCAGGCCGGGTCCGGCCAGACGCGGGCGACGACGGCGAGCGGCACCGGGAGCGAGCGCACCATCCAGCGCTCGACGTCGGCCAGGCACTGGCGCTCGTGCCGCTCCAGCCACTCGGCCAGCTGCCGCAGTCCCACCACCGCAGGGTCGTCGGACAGCTTGGGCGGCACGGACTTCAGCCGCCGTCCGGCGGCGTTGCGGCACACCACCTTTCCGCCGTCGAGAGCGACCTCGTAGTCGCCCGCCGTCACCCACCCCATGTGTGCCTCCCCGCACCGCAGTGATCAAGTGACGGGAACTGTAGGACAGGCCACTGACAACGCCCTTCGGCTCCCGCGGGTGACGCTCCGGACCGCCGACCCCGGCGGAACCGGCCACCGTGGAATGTGTACGGCCGGAGAAGGCCTGGAGATGGTGTGACGGCCGCCGCGGGCCGGCCGGCGCGGTGTTCCCCGGGTTCCCGGGAGAGCCGGGACGCGTCCGTCTTCGTGCGGTGACGACCCCTGTGCAGAAGCCGTGGACCGGCTGTCGAGGACGTGCGGGCGGGGTGTGCGGATACCGGCAGCCGGCCTTCACGAAACCTTTTCCCGGGCTGGCCAGAAGGTGCCTTGTTCCCTCAACTTCCAACGCCTGAAGGTGGGTTGAGCACTTGAGCATCAGGAGTCACAAGCATGCTGCTTGACCCGGACCACCGACCGGTCCGGGCACTGACGGGGGAATCTGATGCGGTGCGCTCGGCCGCCGTCGTCCACTCGCACGGGTCGCACGGCGCCGTCTGCCGCGCCGAATCCGGAACTTCCTCCTCCGCCGTCTGTCTCCTGGTGTCTTCGTCCCGTGCCCGAGACAGGGATAGGAGGGGGAGAGCCGATGAGCGCGGTGAGCGCCGCCAAGCCGACGTATCCCGGCGTCTACGTCGAAGAGCTTCCCAGCAGCACCCGCACCATCTCGACCCTGACCACTTCGGTGACCGCCTTCGTGGGCCACACCCGACGCGGTCCGCTGAACGAGCCGGTACGCGTCACCAGCTTCGCGGAGTTCGAGCGCCGCTTCGGCGGCCTGAGCGCACGCAGCGCCGTCGGCTACGCGGTGCACCAGTTCTTCGGCAACGGCGGCACGGTCGCCGTCGTCGTCCGGGTCAACAGGGCAGGCAGCGGCAAGGCCGCCGGCGTCACCCTGGAGTCCACCGAGGGCCACAGCGGGAGCAGGGTCCTGGAGGTGCACGCCAAGGAGCCCGGCGTGTGGGGCAACGGCCTGCGCGTCGCCGTCGACCACGACACACCGTGCCCCGACGAGACCTTCAACCTGCGCGTGTACGACGCCAGGGGCGACGCCCGGGAGAGCTTCACCGGGCTGTCCGTGGACACCTCGAACGACCGCTACGCGCAGACCGTGATCAACGCGGGCTCCCGGCTGATCCGCGTCGAGGTGGTCGGCGAGGGCCGCCCCGACCCGTCCGGCACGGTCTCCAAGCCGTTCGGAAACGAACTGCCCGACCTCGCCGTCGACCTGACCGTCAAGATCGGTGACGTGGAGCGCGAGTTCACGCTCTACGACCCCGACCGCGACGGTGAAGCCCCTTGTGGCGTCACAGAGCTGGCGCTGCTGCTCGAGCGCAAGCTGCGCGCGCTGCCGGACGCTCCCGGCAGGCACGCCTTCGCGGGCGCCGAGGTCACCGCCTTCGGCCGGCGCATCCAGGTCGTCGCGGGCTCCACCGACCCAGAGGACGTCGTCCGCTTCCTCGGCGAGTGCGCCAACGACCTCGGCCTGGAGGCCTGCGTCAACCCGCCGGTGTTCCCGCTGGAGGGCGGCGAGGACGGCGAGGCCCCCGGACCGCGCGACCTCATCGGCTCCGAGGCCGACAAGACCGGCATCCAGGCGCTGCGCGCAGTCGCCGACGTCAACCTCCTCGCCCTGCCGGAACTGGCGGCCTACGAGAAGACCGAGGACGCGATCACGGTCGTGTCCGCCGCCCAGCGACTGTGCGAGGAGCGGCGGATCTTCCTGCTCGTCGACGCGCCCGGCACCTGGGTCAGCGTGGACACCGCACGGGCCGGCCTGGCCGCATTCGACGCCGTACGCGGCAACCACGCGGCCCTGTACTTCCCGCACCTCCAGCTCACCGACCCGCTCACCGGGCGGCTGCGCTCGTTCCCGCCCTCCGGCGCGGTCGCGGGCGTCATCGCGCGCACCGACTCCGAGCGCGGCGTGTGGAAGGCACCGGCCGGCACCGAGGCCCGGCTCGCGGGCGTCCACTCGCTCACGGTCAACCTGACCGACCGCGAGACCGGACTGCTCAACCCGCTCGGCGTCAACTGCCTGCGGACCTTCCCGCTGACCGGCCCGCTGGTCTGGGGCGCCCGTACCCTCGAGGGCTCCGACGCCCTCGACAGCGACTGGAAGTACGTCCCCGTACGACGGCTCGCCCTGCACGTCGAGGAGAGCCTGCAACGCGGCCTGCAGTGGGTCGTGTTCGAACCCAACGACGAGAACCTGTGGCAGCAGATCCGGCTCAGCGCCTCCTCGTACCTGCACACGCTGTTCCGGCAGGGCGCCTTCAAGGGCGGCACCCCGCGCGAGGCCTACTTCGTCAAGTGCGACAGCGACACCACCACCGACCAGGACATCGCCAACGGCGTGGTCAACGTCCTGGTCGGGATCGCACCGGTCCGCCCGGCGGAGTTCGTGATCGTCAAAATCCAGCAGACGTCCGCGCAGTTCGAGCTGTAGGCCCACGGGAATCCCGGAGAGCTGAAGGAATCCGATGGCAGAGTTCACCGTCAACGCCCATCGTTTCGACCCCTACAAGAACTTCAAGTTCCTGGTCCTGTGGGACGGTCGTACGGTCGCCGGCATCAGCAAGATCAGTCCGCTGAAGCGGACCACGGAGGTCGTCAAGCACCGGCACGGCGGCGACCCCAGCTCCCCGCGCAAGTCGCCGGGACGCTCCGAGTTCGAGGGCGTCACCCTGGAGCGCGGGGTCACCCACGACCCCGAGTTCGACCGCTGGGCCAACAAGGTGTGGCAGGTCGGCGCGGGCCTCGGCTCCGAGGTGTCCCTCGCCGACTTCCGCAAGGACATCGTCATCCAGGTCCTCAACGAGGCCGGCCAGGTCGCCGTCTCGCACAAGCTGTACCGGACCTGGCCCAGCGAGTACCAGGTGCTCGGCGAACTGGACGCCAACGCCAACGCGGTCGCGATCCAGAGCCTGAAGCTCGAGTGCGAGGGCTGGGAGCGGGACTACGAGGTCCCCGAGCCCGAGGAGCCCTCCTTCCTCAACCCGGCGTGAGAAGACGGCAGCCGAGTATCGGGTGGAGAACATGACGATCACCGCAGCGGCCGGACTGCTCACCGCCTGGGAGACCGGGCTCGCGCAGGCACCGGCCGGACGCGCCCTGCTGCTGCACCGCACCGCACGCCCCGACCTGGGCGGCGACACCGAGGCACTGCTCGGGCTGCCGGTGGGCGAGCGCGAGGCGGACCTGTTCGCGCTGCGCGGGGCCCTGTTCGGCGACCGGATGCAGGTGCGCGCCGAGTGCGGGGCGTGCGGCCAGGACATGGAGTTCGACCTGGACACGGCGGAATTCGCCCGCCCCCCGGCAGCCTCGCGCGACCCGCTGCTGCGGGTGGTGCAGGACGGCTGGGAGATCGAGTTCCGGCCGCCCGGCGTCGCCGACCTGACGGCGGGTGCCCGGGGGGCCCCCCCCCGCCCCGCCCGGCTCGCCCCGGGGGGCGTCTCGGCCGCGCGGGACGGAGCTGCCGTGCCGGCGGAGGCGCTGCCCGCCGCCGTGCAGCGCCGGATCGCCGAGGCCACGGAGGCGGCGGATCCGGGCGCCGACCTCACGCTCGACATCGGCTGCCCCGAGTGCGGTACGGCCACCCGGGCCGAGCTGGACATCGCCTCCTACCTGTGGACCGAACTCGACGCCTGGGCACGGGACCTGCTCCTCGACATCCATCTGCTCGCCACCGCGTACGGCTGGAGCGAGCCGGAGATCCTGGCGCTCAGCCCGCTGCGCCGCCACTACTACCTGGAGCTGTGCGCTGATGTCTGACGCCACGTCGGGGTCGCCACCGGCGGAGCCCGACTTCCTCGACCGGCTGCTCGCCCGGTACGCACCGGCCGCCGCGGCGCGCCCCGGCGTGGCTCGGGTACGGCCGAGGCTCGCCGGGCCCTTCGAACGGATAGAGGCGATACGGTCCACGGCCGGGGGCCCGGACGAGTCCGTGCCGCTGTGGCCCGTCGCCGCCCCGGTCGCGGCGCACCGGGACGACCCGGCGCGCCCGGGCGTCCACGAGGTCCGGCAGTACACCGAACGGGAGCGGGCGGTCGTACACACCGAACGGGTCCCGGCGCCCGGGCCCGCATCCCGCCAGGCCCCGCGGACCGAACGGGAGGCACCGCTGCTGCGCCCCACCGCGCCGGTGCTGCCCGGACCGCGGCCGTGGGGCGGCCCGCCGGGGGGGGGCGGGGGGCCCGGGGGGCCCCCGCGGCTCCGCGCCGTACTGGCCTCCTACACAGCCGTGCTGTTCGAGC
>NZ_JBHYKH010000517.1:0-6349 GCF_042741275.1 Streptomyces sp. NPDC058964 | reverse complement strand
TCTCCACCCCGCCAAAAGCGCGTGCCCCACCCCCGCCTCCGCAGCTCCAGGCGTGGGTGACGCGTGCGCCGCGCACGCAATTCTCGCCTCTTCTGCCCCCGGAAGGAAGCCCCATGACTCGCACGGGTATACACGCCGCCATCACCGACCTGCTCTTCACTCGCGACATCACCCTGCAGGAGGCGGCCGACCGTCACTTCGCTCCGGAGTACCGCCAGCGCACGGACGGCGAGTGGGCCGACCGTGCAGAGTTCCTCGAGCACATGGCCCACTTGCGCGACATCGTCGCCGACGGCCATGTCGAGGTACACGAAGAGCTGTACGACGGCAGCAGGTACGCCGACCGGCACACCGCTCATGTCACGAAGAAGGACGGCTCGACCGTGCGCATGGAGGTCTATGTGTTCGGCGATTTCGCGCCCGACGGCCGCTTCCGCCGCATCGAGGAGGTCACCCTGATGCTCCACGGCTCGGACGACGACCGAAACATCGGCAGCGCCCGTCAGGGTCCTCGTGGTGGTTCCGACGGCGAATGAGGCAGGGCGAGGCCTGCCGGTCAGCGGCGCCGGCCCCAGGCCATCATCATGCCCGGCCCCAGCTCGGCGAGGCGGGGTGAGGCCAGGTACGCCAGCGCCTCGTCGATGACCGTGGCGTCCACCCGGCCCGTCGCGACCAGAGCGGGGCGCATCCGGCTCCAGGTCTCGGACCAGAAGCGGGCCAGGGGGCTGCCGGCGACCATCGGCGGGCAGAGAAGTTCCGCGGCGACGTCGTGCAGGCCCTCCTCTCTCAGGTAGTGCGGGTACGCCGGTACGGAGGACGTGTCGGTGCCGATCGTCGACCTCAGCGCCTGCCACATTGCGTCCATGGTCCTTCGGTAGGCGGACGAGGTGTCCTGGACGTTCGGCAGTTCCACCGCGTCGCCGAGCACCAGCAGGCCCCCGGGGTTGAGCCAGTCCGCGAGCCGCGAGACGAGCCGACGGCGCTCGGACAGGTGCATGAGAACGAACCTGGCGTGGATCAGGTCGAACCCGCCCGGTCGCAGCCTCTCGTCCGTGAGATCGGCGGTGACCACGCTCAGCCGAGGGTCCGCGACGGAGGCCAGGGCACTGGTGTCCCGGTCGAGGGCGACCACCTCCGCGACGTGCGCCTCGTTCAGCAGCCAGCGCGCCACCGTTCCGGTCCCGGCACCCACTTCGAGACAGCGGCTGCCCGGCCCCGCGCCGAGCGCCCGCAGGCGGTGCGTGGTGACGGGGTCGTAGACCAGCGCGGCGGCATCGATGCGCCCGGACTCCCCGGGCTCTTCGGAGGAGAACAGCTCGCTGCCGTAGCGGCCGTCGCCGGAGGCCGACCGGTCGGGGGAGGGCGTATCGGTCACGGGCGGACCACCTTGTCCTTGAGCTCTCCTGATCACCGGAGATCGACTGCTGTCACCATCACAGCCTCCGGGGGGCAACCGATCAGGGACATCGACCGGGTGGTGGGTCCGCGGACACCATCGGGTGAACCGCGCCCGGCGGCGGCCGAAGAGGTGACACGGGCAGACAGTGACGTCGTGCCGGGCGATCCCGGCTTCGAAGCGGGCGTGGACCCCGTCGCAGAGCCGTCGCGGCCACGGGGTGTCATGGCAATCGCGACTGGAAGCGAACGGGTGTCGCGGCCAGGGGCTACCGGTCGAGCCCGACCCTGGCGCAGGCCGGCCGCAGCCGCGAGACGCAGATCTGGCCGACGGTGTACACACCGTCCTTGACGAGCGTCTTCTTGATCCTGTCGACCGTCACCGCGCGCGGTGTGAGCAGCACGGTCGGGATGCCCTTGACGGTGGCGCTGTCGGTCGTGGTCGTGGCGATGGCGCCGATGTCCGTGCCGCGTCCGAGGGCGATGGCCATGGCGGCGGCCGCGGCGGCTTCGGCCCTGAACGGTTTGTACACCGTCATGTACTGCTCACCCCGGACGATGCGCTGCACAGCCGCGAGGTCGGCGTCCTGGCCGGTGATGGGAGGGAGTTGCCTGACGCCGGCGTTCCTGAGCGCGGAGGCGGCGCCTTCCGCCAGGGCGTCGTTGGCCGCCAGGACGCCGCGGATCCGGTCGGGGCCCAGCGCGGCGATCGCGGCGGTCATGTTGGCGTGGGCGCTGTCCGTGCTCCAGCCCGGGATGTCGTACGACCGGCCGATCTTCACCTTGCCGGCGATGACGGACAGCGCGCCCCGCTTGAACGACTGGGCGTTGGCGCTCGTGGGATCGCCGTTCAGCATGACGACGGCGTCGCCCGTCTTCGTGTGGTCGCCCATCGCCTCGAGGAGCGCCTTGCCCTGGAGCCTGCCGACCTGGTCGCCGTCGAAGCTGACGTAGCCCGAGATCGGGCCTTCGGCGAGCCGGTCGTATGCGACCACCGGGACGCCTGCCTTCTTCGCCTCCTGGATCGAGGAGCGGATCGCCTTGGTGTCGGCGGCGTCGAGGATCAGGACCCTGACGCCTTTGGTGATCATGGAGATCATCTGCTGGCGCTGTGTCGCCGGGTCGTCGTTCGCGTTGGCGTACGCCATGGTGCAGCGGGGGCACAGCCTTCTCAGCTGCTTCTCGATCAGCGGTTTGTCGGATTGCTCCCAGCGGGGAACCCCTCGACCCGGGAGCAGCAGGCCGACCGTGAAACCGTCCGTGCCCGCTCCCCGCTCCTGGCCGCAGGCGGCCAAGGACATGATCATGACCCCGGCCGCGAGTGCCGCGACGAGATGGTGCACGGAGGTCCTCACGACAGCTCCTCGCCTTCCGGCCCGGGCGCCCGGTCCGCCGGCACGGGCTCGCGCCGGCGCACTCCGATCTCGCTCCAGACCTGCTTGCCGCCGGCCACCGGCACCGTGCCGAAGGCGTCCGACATCGCCTCGACCAGCAGCAGACCCCGCCCTCCTGTCGATTCCCAGTCCACGATCACCGGCTTGGCGGGGGCGCGGGGTGAGGTGTCGCTCACGCAGACCCGCACCCGTTCACCGCGGAGCATCAGGTCGAGCCGCACCGGTCCCTGGGTGTGCATGAGGGCGTTGGTGACGAGTTCGGACACGACCAGCAGCACCGGGTCGCGCGCTTCCTCGACCTTCCAGCGGCGCAGTGTGCGTGCGGTGAAGCGGCGGGCGTGCATGACGGCGTCGGGCAGTCGCCACACCACCCAGCCGGCCCGTATCGGCCGGGTCTTCATGCCGTCGTAGCGCAGCAGCAACAGTGCCACGTCGTCCTCACGACGCCCGCCGTCACCGAGCAGTTGGTCGGCCATACGGCCCGGATCCGCCGGATCGGCCGCGGCGAGCGCCGCCCGGGTCCGGCGCATGCCCTCGTCCATCGGCAGGTCGGCGGCCTCGACCAGGCCGTCGGTGACCAGCGCCAGCACGGTGCCGGGAGCGAGTGCGATCGCGGTCATGGGGAATTCCGCGTCCGCGAGGATGCCCAGCGGCGGCCCGCCCTCGACCAGCACCTCCTCGGCGCTGCCGTCGGGATGGCGCACCAGGGGTGAGAGATGACCCGCCCGGACGATGAGGGTGTTGCCCTCCTCCAGGTCCAGCTCGGCGTAGCAGCAGGTGGCGAACAGGTCGGTCTCCATGCCGACGAGGAGCCGGTTGGCGTGTGAGACGACCACGTCGGGCGGATGCCCCTCCACCGCGTACGCGCGGACCGCGGTACGCATCTGGCCCATGATGGTCGCGGCCCCGGCGCTGTGCCCCTGCACGTCGCCGATCACCAGCGCGACGCGCTCCTCGGACAGCGCGATGACGTCGTACCAGTCGCCCCCGACCTCCAGTCCTCGCCGGGCGGGCAGATAGCGGGCGACGGCCGTTCCCCCGGGCAGTTCGGGCAGGCGCCGGGGCAGCAGACTGCGCTGCAGCATCGTCGCGAGTTCCTGCTCGGCGTCGTGCGCGTGCGCGCGCTTGAGGGCCTGCCCGACCAGTGCCGCGGTGGCGGTCAGCAAGGACCGTTCCTCGGGCGCGAACTCGTGCGGCTGTTCCCAGCCGACCAGGCACAGGCCGGTGACCTGGTCCTTGGCGGGCAGTGGCAGGACCGCCAGGCCGCCGGTGCCGATGCCGGCCAGTCCGGGCTCGAGTGCCGTCCCGGCAGGCCACAGGTCCATGCGTCCGTCCTGGAGGGCCAGCTGAAGCGTGGGCAGGACCTCGACCGGCGCGTCGGGCCCCTCAGAACGCCACGACTCCGGCCAGGCGGCGGGCTGCGGCGGGTCGAGGACGGTGACCGTGAGCCGGTCGTCCCGCAACTCGGCCAGTGCCACCCGGTCGGCTCCCAGGGGCTCACGCAGCGCGGTGACCAGCACCTGGCCGACGTCGCGGACGGTCGCGGCGTCGTCGAGCGCGGCCGTCAGCCGCTGGATCCTGGCAACGTCGTCGGCCTTGCGGCGCAGGGCCGCGGTCGCCGTCACCACGCCCAGTACCTGCTCCGGCCGGTCGTCGGTGCTCGCCACCACCCGGCAACTCAGGCTGAGCCAGCGCATCTCACCGGTGGGACCGCGGACGCGGAACTCCAACTCCCGTGGTCCGAAAGCCTGGGTGGACGGCTCCAGGATCGACATCAACGCGTGCATGTCCTCCGGGAGGGCGTGCGCGAGCAGGGTGTCCGCCTTGCCGTCGAAGTCGTCCGGCGCGATGCCGACCAGCTTGAGCAGCGTTTCGTCCGCCTCGATCAGGCCGGTCTCCGGCACCAGGACGAAGGAACCGACGTGCAGGTTCCGCAGGGCGGGAAGCAGCAGTGATGACGGCGCGGGTTGCCCGGCCCGGGTGCGCATCAGGTCGGCGACCGAGTCGGCGTACCGCTCCAGAAAGCGCCGTTGCTCGGCCTCGAAGCCGTCGGCGAGAGCACCCACCACGACGAGACAGCCCAGCCGCCTGCCCTCCGCCCTCAGCGGCAGCGCACCGAGCGACGCATCTCCTCGCGGGGGCGGCTCCTGTTCGGTGTGGGAGGCGAGAGCCGCCGGACCCAGCCACAGCGGCCGTCCGGTGCGGTAGGCATTCGCCGCGGGTGAACGACCCGATATGGGCAAACGCTCCGGCAGGTCGTACGAAGAAGGGGTGGATCCGCCTCTTTCCAGCAGCCGGAGTTCGTCGTTGCCGCCCCAGGGCACATAGACCGCCGCCTCCGTCGCGCCGGAGAACGCCAGAGCCCCATCACGCGCGGCAGCGTCGTGTGCCGCGGGCACCGCTTCCGTGTCGGCGGTGCCGGCCCCGGATGCCCCTGGCTGCGATACTCCGGCCCGGGTGCGGCCGTCATGAGGCATGTTCGCAACCTACCTCCCGTTCGTGCCGCAGGTGCCGAGAGGCTGAGATCGGGCACCTCCTGACCAGAATCGCATATGCGCTCTAATGGGACATAATCCATCAATTGCCTCCTATGTGAATTGCCGTGCATCGGCGGTGGCACCTGGCCGGCGTGGCTTGCGCGGCCGGTCCCGCTGCGTTCGCCGATCACCTCGGCCGGTGTCAGACTGGCGAGGTGGTCGTCTTGCCACCTGCAGACGGGCGCTCGAAACGGCGGTGCCGTAACCGCCCGCCGGCTGCTGGACTCGAGCGCAGCAGTTCGCGTGGCATGGTGAGGAGGTCCGTGTGTCGCCATGCGCGATGAGGAAGCCGCTCATGCCGGGCGGGTCGGGCCGAGTGCCTGCCTCCCCGGGCCGGGCGATGTCACTGTGCGGCCGCCGGAGTCGCAGTCGCCACCCGTGAAGGTCGTGGCCGATGTCCGACCGCGTCTTCTCGCCACCATGGCCTGGTTCAGCGGGCACTGTGTCCCCGCCGCGCGCCGCGTCCCTTGCGTACGCTCCGGCCGACGCGCTCACGCATCCGCGGCACTGCGAGGCACTCCCGACGTCTCCTCCAAAGCCCGCCACGCCGACCGGTCCCGGGCGGACAGCGCGGCGCGATGCCACCGGACCTCCACGGACCGGACCGCCACGGACCGGCGCGGCGCCTGGATCTCGTGTCCGGGCCGTCGCCGGCCGGGTGGAGCCCGGAGCGCCACCGGTCACGCGCCGACGGACAAGCGGGGCTCTCCCGTGAAGGCCTGCCTGCGCGACACGGTCAAGGTCGTGACCGCGCTCTCGACGGCCATTGCGATCGCGGCCTGC
Source organism: Streptomyces sp. NPDC058964 (assembly GCF_042741275.1). Classification (NCBI taxonomy): domain Bacteria; kingdom Bacillati; phylum Actinomycetota; class Actinomycetes; order Kitasatosporales; family Streptomycetaceae; genus Streptomyces; species Streptomyces sp. NPDC058964. The sequence goes on along the minus strand of NZ_JBHYKH010000517.1, from coordinate 240 downwards.
GGGTCGGGTGCCGGTAACGCAACCGGCGGGCAGGACGCGCCGCAGATCGGGGTGCTGCTGCCGGACAACACCACGGCCCGGTGGGAGACGCAGGACAGGCCCCTGCTCGAGAAGAAGATCAAGCAGCTGTGCCGGAACTGCACGGTCGAACACGCCAACGCCAAGGGCGACGTGGCCACCCAGCAGGAACAGATGGACTCGATGATCGCCAAGGGCGTGGATGCCATCGTGCTCGTGGCC
>NZ_JBHYKH010000516.1:0-6377 GCF_042741275.1 Streptomyces sp. NPDC058964 | reverse complement strand
CGCTTCTGGCGCAGCGGCCGCCACCCGAACGTGATGGGTTCCGGTCTCGGCCTGTCCATCACCCGCGCCCTTCTCGCGACGGGCGGCGGCTCCATCGACTGCGAGCACCACGACCCGCACGGCCTGAGGGTGACGGTGGCCGTGCCGAGGAGCGGCCCCACGGAGCAGGGCTGACCGGGTGCCCCGGACCGGCCCGCGAATGGCTCGTGGGTCCCGGCCGCACACCGTCAGGGCTTCACCGACCGGTAGTACCGCCGTGCCCCCTCGTGCAGCGTGAGCGGGTCGGTGTAGATGGCGGTGCTGAGGTCCACCAGCTGCGCTGAGTGGACGTGCGCGCCGATGTCGTCGCGGCTCTTGATGACGGTTCGGGTGACCCACTCGGTCAGCCGGGGGTCCGTGTCTTTGCGGGTCATCAACAGGTTGGACACCGCGATCGTCGGCACCGTGGCCCCCTGCTGGACGGACGGGTAGGCGGACTCGGGCATGTTCGTGGCCCGGTAGTAGCGCGCCTCGTCCCCCTCGGCGTGCAGCCTGGTGACCAGATCGCCGCTGATGGGGACGAACTTGAAGTCGAAGGTCCTGGTCAGCTCCACCAGCCCGTTCGTGGGCAGCCCGCCGGACCAGAAGAACGCGTCGATCTTCCCCCGCTTCAGCCGGTCGGGCCCGGTGTCGATGCCGTCGGACGCCGGTCTGATGTCCTTGTCGGGATCGATGCCCGCCGCCCTGAGCACCCGGTTCGCGATCAGCCGTACGCCCGAGTTGGGCAGCCCAATGGCCACCCGCTTGTGCCTCAGGTCGGAGACGGTCCTGACGTCCGAGTCGCGCGGCACGATGAGCTGCACGTAGTCGTCGTACAACCGGGCTACGCCCCGCAGCCGCTCCGCACCGCTGCGGTGCTGGAGCTCGTACGTCTCCACCGCGTCGGCCGCCGCGATGGTGAAGTCGGCCTCCCCGGTCGCGACCCGTCGCACGTTCTGCTGCGAACCGGCGCTGTTCAGAAGCTTCACGCTGAGGTCCGGCATGTCCCTGTCGAGTTCGGAGCGCAGCCGCTCGCCGTACTCCTGGTAGACCCCGCGGGGCGTGCCGGTGCTGAATACGATCGTTCCGCCCGGCGGCTCCTCGCCGAGGGGCAGCAGCCACCACAGCAGCAGCCCGAAGGCGACGAAGCCGGCGGCCGCGCCCTGGAGCGCGCGGCGCCTGCTGATTCGGGGGAACACCTTGGGCATGCGCGCGATCCTGCCAGTCGTCCGCGGTCCTGACCAGCGCGGGGTTCGCCCCGGGGCGTTGTCGGTGGTGGCCGATACAGTCACCGTATGAGCAGCTCCTCGCCCGCCGACCTCGTCCGTGAGTTCCATCGCGCCTTCGGCCTCGACGCCCGCAGCACGCCGACGGAGGTGTCCCCCGGCCTGGCCGCGCACCGCGGTGACCTGCTCGCCGAGGAGGCCGCGGAGGTCGCCGAGGTCGCGGTCACCGGCCCGCTCGACCGGCTCGCGCACGAACTGGCCGACGTGGTGTACGTGGCCTACGGCACGGCCCTGGTCCACGGGATCGACCTGGACGCGGTGATCGCCGAGATCCACCGCTCCAACATGAGCAAGCTGGGGCCCGACGGGCAGGTCGCCCGCCGGGCCGACGGCAAGATCCTCAAGGGCGAGCACTACGAGGCGCCGGACGTGTCGGCCGTCCTGCGCCGCCAGGGGTGGATATCCGGCGGCGCCTGACGTCGTCTCAGAGCGGGTCGCCCGCCAGCTTCCACTCCCGGTGCAGCGCGCCCAGTGGGATGCTCCGCTGGAGGACGGGGGTACCGAAGACGGACAACTGCAGGCGCAGGGTGCCGGACAGGTCCACGCCGCCGTACAGGGCCCAGGTGCCGGAGGTCTTGGCGCCGGGGGTGTCGGAGGAGGCCCGCACCGTTCCCGAGGCCTCGCCGCGCAGGTACGGTGCCAGGTCGGCGGTGACGCCCACGGTGCCGTAGAGGCCGACCGAGGCCTCGGCGCCGAGGGCCGACTTCACGTTCCCGGCGGCGGTCAGCGAGGTCCGCACGGGCGTGCTCGTCATGTCGGAGGCGCTCACCGGCGTCCAGCCCTTGCCGGCCCCGAAGGTGCCGCCGGCCTTGAAGTCGCCCTTGAGGCTCTGCTGCACGTCGACGGTGACCTTGCCGTCGGCGCTGATCTGGAAGTAGCAGGTCAGGTCGAGGTTGACGACGACCGGGACGGGGCCGACCTGCAGGACCGGGTCGGCGTGCAGCTTCGCGAACGGGATGCGCAGCGGTGTGGCGGAGGCGGCGGCGCGCCCCTTGACGGCCCAGCCCGAGGTCCAGTCGCCGGACACGCCCAGGTAGGCGGAGCCGGGTGCGGTGTCGGTGCCCTGTCCGCCGTACCTGAAGTCGACCTGTGGAGCGACCTGTACGAAGCCGGACACCGAGGCGTCCGCCGACACCGGAGCGCCTTCGGCCGTGGGTATGCGGGCGGAGACGTCGAGCCGCAGGCTGCCCAGCGGGACCGTGGCGCCCTTGGGGCCGACGTGCACGTCACCGGCCTTGGACCAGGACACCTTCACGTCGGGCAGCAGCTTGTCGACGTCGAAGGAGGCCGGGTCGACCGGCACGGTGCCCTTCGCCGTGTCGTCACCGAGCACGGCGTTGAGCGCGGCGGGTTCCGTCTGCACCTCAGTGCCCTCGTCGGTCTCGCCGATGACCTTGGTGACCTTGGCGAGCAGACCGTGCGGCGCACCGGGCGCCGGGGCGCTGGCGATGACGTCACCGACGGCGGCCTGCCGGGCGGCGGAGGCGCTGGGCGAGGGAGCGTCGGGGGAGGGGGCGGGGGTGGACGGGGCAGGGGAACCGGGCTTCTTCCTCTGGGAGATGACGGCCCGTCGGGTCCTGCTGTCGTACGAGCTGACTTTGAGCGTGGTCTTGTGGGCCGGCTTTCCCGAGCCGGCCGGACCTGCCGCGGCGGTCGCAGTGGCGGCCGGAGCGGCGGCGACGCCGAGCGAGCGGTCCGTCGCGGTGTTCGCGGTGCCGTCCGCGCTCTGGGTCCCCTGGCTCTGCGCCGGGGCGGGCTGCTCGGCCTGCGGCGCGGACGAGGAGCATCCGACGGCGAAAAGGAGGGCGGTCACGGCGAAGGCGGGCATGAGGGCATGCGTGTGCCTCGTGCGTCTGCGCAAGGTGAGTCCTGAAGGTGGGGGGTGGCAAGGAGATACCGGCGGGCAGCGAGCGATGCGCGTACTGGCCGGTAACTCGGCGACGAGCCATGAGCATGCCACGGCTCCCCGCACCGGAAGCCCACAATCCGGCCACATTCCAACGTGACCTGAAACACGGCGATTTCAGGTCGCTTCGACGGCCGGATCGCACCTGGGTATTTGTACTCAGATCTCCGGCGACGACCGGGGGGCGCCCGGACGGCGAAGAGCCGCGGGGACCGCCTACGCTTGAGCCGTGACCAGCAGCTCCGGAAGGTGGTGACGTTCCATGCCGTACGTCACCGTGACGGCGCTGAGCCATCCGGGGCTGGTCCGTGAGCGGAACGAGGACAGCCTCGTCGTCGGGCCGTGGACGCTGTGCGGCACCGTGACCGAGAACCCCCAGACGTTGGTCTTCCGGCTCCGGTCGCCCCTGGTCGTCGCCGTCGCCGACGGGCTCGGCGGGCACCCGTGCGGGGATGTGGCCAGCGCTCTGGTAGCCGGCCGGATCGCATCGATCGGTCCCGCGCTGACCAGTGAGGACGCCGTCCGTGAGGCCCTGCACGCGTGCAACCGCGCCGTGTACGAGGCCGGTGGCGGCGACGGGAACGGCGAGCTCACCGCCATGGGGACGACGGTCGCCGGAATCGTCGTACGCCCCGGCTCGATGCTGTCGTTCAACGTGGGCGACAGCCGCGTCTTCGCGGCCTCCCCGTACGGACTGCGCCAGGTGAGCGTCGACGACAGCCCTCCGCTCGAACCGGGGCAGCGCACCACGTCCGTCGTCACCCAGTGCCTGGGCGGTACCCCGGGCTATCGGGCGATCCATGCCCATGTGACGGCCGAGGAGCTGGCACCCGGCGACCGCTACCTCGTGTGCACCGACGGACTGACCGACCCGGTGACGACGGACGTGCTGGACGAGGTGATGCGCGAGCGCGCCGACAGCCGAGCGGCCTTCGAGCTGTGGAAGGCCGCCATCGAGGCGGGCGGACCCGACAACATCACGCTCGCGCTGGTGACGGTCGCGGACGACTGAGCTCCAGCGGGCCCGCGCCGACGCGCGTCACGTGCCGCGAGCGGTTCGGTCGTACGGCCGCCTACGGTGGAGACATGAGCGAGATCGTCGTCTACGAGCTCGACAGGTCCGTCGCCACGCGCTCGTCCGCGCAGCCGTCCGGCCGTGCCGAACGGCACGTGCGCAGGGTGCACGCGGCACCAGCCGCCCCGGGGATGCCCGCCGAAGCGGGACCGCGCACCCTCTGCGGCAAGGACACCTTCGCCATGGAGACGGCCCGCTGGACGCCCTCCGGGCACCCGGGCGCGCCCTGGTACCCCACGGAACACGCGTCCGTGGTCTGCCCCGACTGCGACGCGGTGATCGAGATCGGTTGACCTCGCGGTGATCGGAGCAGACTGGCCTGGGCGGTGATCGGGGCCGGCTGACCTGGGCGCCGATCGGGACCGACCGGTCCCATGGCGCCCTGTACCTGCTGCCCCGGCGGTCCCGGACGCTCGCCTGCAAAGGCCCTGCCGCGAACGCCTACCCTTGACCCATGACCAGCAGCAGCGACCGGAGCCCCGCAGTGGACGTCGAAGGACCCAAGAGTTACGAGATCCGCACCTACGGGTGCCAGATGAACGTCCACGATTCCGAGCGATTGTCCGGGCTGCTCGAAGAGGCCGGTTACGTGCGTGCCCCCGAGGGTTCGGACGGGGACGCGGACGTCGTCGTCTTCAACACCTGTGCCGTACGGGAGAACGCCGACAACCGGCTGTACGGCAACCTCGGCCGCCTCGCGCCGCGGAAGGCGTCCCGGCCCGGCATGCAGATCGCGGTCGGCGGCTGTCTGGCGCAGAAGGACCGCGACACGATCGTGAAGAAGGCGCCCTGGGTGGACGTCGTCTTCGGCACGCACAACATCGGCAAGCTGCCGGTCCTGCTGGAGCGCGCCCGCGTCCAGGAAGAGGCGCAGGTCGAGATCGCCGAGTCCCTGGAGGCCTTCCCCTCCACGCTGCCGACGCGCCGTGAGAGCGCGTACGCGGCCTGGGTCTCGATCTCCGTCGGCTGCAACAACACCTGCACCTTCTGCATCGTCCCGGCGCTGCGCGGCAAGGAGAAGGACCGCCGCACCGGCGACATCCTCGCCGAGATCGAGGCCCTGGTCGGCGAGGGCGTCTCAGAGATCACGCTGCTCGGCCAGAACGTCAACGCGTACGGCTCCGACATCGGTGACCGCGAGGCCTTCAGCAAGCTGCTGCGCGCCTGCGGCAACATCGAGGGCCTGGAGCGGGTCCGCTTCACCTCGCCGCACCCGCGCGACTTCACCGACGACGTCATCGCGGCGATGGCCGAGACGCCGAACGTGATGCCGCAGCTCCACATGCCGCTCCAGTCCGGCTCGGACACCGTCCTGAAGGCGATGCGCCGCTCCTACCGCCAGGAGCGCTACCTCGGGATCATCGAGAAGGTCCGTGCCGCCATCCCGCACGCCGCGATCACCACCGACATCATCGTGGGCTTCCCGGGCGAGACCGAGGAGGACTTCGAGCAGACCCTGCACGTCGTCCGCGAGGCACGCTTTTCGCAGGCGTTCACCTTCCAGTACTCCAAGCGGCCCGGCACCCCCGCCGCCACCATGGAGAACCAGATCCCCAAGGAGGTCGTCCAGGCGCGCTACGAGCGTCTCGTCGCCCTTCAGGAGGAGATCTCCTGGGAGGAGAACAAGAAGCAGGTCGGCCGCACCCTGGAGCTGATGGTCGCCGAGGGCGAGGGCCGCAAGGACGGAGCCACGCACCGCCTCTCCGGCCGCGCCCCCGACAACCGCCTCGTCCACTTCACCAAGCCGGAGCAGGAGGTGCGGCCCGGCGACGTGGTCACCGTCGAGATCACCTACGCCGCCCCGCACCACCTCCTCGCCGAGGGCACCGTCCTGGACGTGCGCCGCACGCGCGCGGGCGACGCCTGGGAGAAGCGCAACGCGGCGGAGGCGGCGAAGCCGGCCGGCGTGATGCTCGGCCTGCCGAAGATCGGCGTGCCCGCGCCGCTCCCGCTCCCGGTCGCGACGAGCGGCTGCGGCTGCGACTGACGTCCTTTCCGGCCGTGGCCCGCGCCGGGGGCGACGCCGGGGGTGGGCCGGGCGGCCCCCCGGGGGTCGGGGCCGCGAAAAGATGTGGGCGCCCCCGGCGGTAGC
>NZ_JBHYKH010000515.1:0-6389 GCF_042741275.1 Streptomyces sp. NPDC058964 | reverse complement strand
GCCCGCCGCCCCCCCCCCCCCCCCCACACGCACGATCCGCAGCCGCAGCGGATCGGAGAGGGCGTGCAGCACGCCCTCCAGGCGGATCTCGTCGAGACCCGGATGCGGAAGGTCGCGGCTGGTCGGGGCGGTGCTGGTCACGGCGGCTCCACTTCGGGTTCTCTGCAGCGCCCATTGTACGAGACCTCTCGTAGTTTGACACCTAGCGTACTACGATGATTATCGTACGAGCCGTCGATCGGTCCCGTGACGAATGGAGTCCGGCGTGAGCGCGCTCTTCGAGCCCTGCACCCTGCGTGAAGTGACCATCCCGAACCGGATCTGGATGCCCCCGATGTGCCAGTACTCGGCCGCCCCCGAGGGCCCGCTCGCCGGCGTGCCGCACGACTGGCACTTCGCCCACTACGCGGCCCGCGCGACCGGCGGTGCCGGCCTGGTCGTCGTGGAGGCCACGGCCGTCTCGCCCGAGGGCCGGATCTCACCGTACGACCTGGGCATCTGGAACGACATCCAGGCCGAGGCGTTCCGCCGCATCACCGGCTTCCTGTCCGCGCAGGGCACGGTACCCGCGATCCAGCTCGCCCACGCCGGCCGCAAGGCGTCCACGGAACGGCCCTGGAAGGGCGGCGGACCGCTCGGTCCACTGGAGCACGGCTGGCAGCCGCTGGCGCCGAGCCCGGTCGCGTTCGACGACGCGCACCCGGTGCCGGACGAGTTGACGGTGGACGGGATCCGGCGGATCGTCGAGCGGTTCGCGGCAGCGGCCCGCCGTGCGCTCGACGCCGGTTTCGAGATCGCCGAGATCCACGGCGCCCACGGCTATCTGATCCACGAGTTCCTCTCCCCCCACTCCAACCACCGCACCGACGCGTACGGCGGCCCGTACGAGAACCGCACCCGCTTCGCCCTCGAGGTCGTCGACGCCGTACGGGCGGTGTGGCCGGACGACAAGCCGCTGTTCTTCCGCATCTCCGCGACCGACTGGCTGGCCGAGGGCGGCTGGACCCCGGACGACACGGTCCGCTTCGCGCGCGAGCTGCACGCCCAGGGCATCGACCTGCTCTACGTCTCCACCGGCGGCAACGCCTCCGGCGCGCGCATCCCGGTCGGCCCCGGGTACCAGGTCCCCTTCGCCGCCCGGGTGAAGGCCGAGACACCGATGCCGGTCGCCGCCGTCGGCCTGATCACGGAGGCCGGCCAGGCGGCGAAGATCATCGCCAACGGCGAGGCCGACGCGGTCCTGCTCGGCCGCGAACTGCTCCGCAACCCGTCGTGGCCGCGGCTGGCAGCCCGGGAGCTCGGCGGTGCGGTGCGGGTGCCGGAGCAGTACCACCGGTCGGTGTGAGCCCGGCGCCGGGTGCCGGTCACCCGGCGCGGTGCGGTCGGCGGGCGTCGCGGCGGCCGGGGCCGCGGCCATCACGGTCGAGGTCGTCGACGACGACGAGGACGTTGTCCGTTCGCCGGATTGCCATGCCTGGCCTTCTTGGTGCGCCAAGGACACGGTGGCCGCAGCCACCCATGACGGAGCCGCCGGGCCGTTCTCGGCGTCCTGCGCCACAGCCCTACAGGCGGCTCAGCATGAGCGCGAGGGCGTTCGTGGCGTCACGGCGGTTCTGGGCCTGTGTCCGGCTGCCGTTGCGGGTGACATACGCCTGCATCACGAACTGCCCTTTGCGGCCGGTCAGGTTCGTGTAGTAGTTGTCCGACTTCCGGCCCTGGCCGTCGACGACCAGCCGGCCTTCCTCGGCCACCACGTCGTCGAAGCCCTTCAGCTCCGTGAGCGCCACCTCGTGGATGCCCTCCCATCGCGCGTTGCCCTCGGCCTCCTTCACCTTCGGGCAGCGCCGCGCCTCCGAGCGCAGCCGGGCCGCATCGGCCCGTGCCGGCTCGGCGCCCCGGTAGACGACGACCTGCGAACTGGCCAGGGCCGTGCCGTCCGTCCGCCCGACATTGCGCCGCACGGCGGACAGGGCGTCCGCGATGGGCTGTGTCGCGTAGTCGCAGTTCTGGTCCGTCACGCCCTCGGTCGTGTCCTCGCTCTCGTAAGGATCGCCCTTCGTGAAACCGGATCCCCAGTCCGGGGGCGTCAGTGCCACGCGTCTCGCGATCCCGCGAGCCTCCGCGGCCGTGCTGACCGCCGGCTTCTTCCCGTCTTTGTTCCGGTGTGAGGTGACGACGAGCAGTACCGCGACACCGCCGACGACGAGCAGTGCGACCGCCACGGCCACCAGCGTGGCGAGCGCACGCCGTGAGGGACGCCGGCGCGACGGACGGCCCGGTTCCGGCGGACCGGCCCCGGCCGGCCCGGGCAGCGGGCCCGGTGGCGGCCCGGACGGCGGACCGGGGGGCGGGCCGGACGGCGGGTGACTGCTCACACGGCTCGTGTACCACCCGTGGCCCGTGCGCCATCGGGCCGGGCACGGAGATCACCTGACTGACCGGGACAGCTCCCGCTGATAGTCCGCGTACGCAGCGCGCAGGGCCTCCCCGGGCCAGTCGGCGGGGAGGAGCCCGGGGGGCAGGACGGGGTCGGTGAGGAGGTGGCGTACGACAGCGGCGAAGGCGGTGAGCAGGTCGGCCGGGCGGTGGGACCCGGCGATGTGGGCGAGCAGGGCACGGGCCGTGGCGGCCCAGGCGTCCAGCGGCCACAGGCCGGCGACCAGTTCGAGCGGGGAACCGTCGGGACGGGTGGTGCCGGTCAGGGCCACGCGCCCCAGGTCGTCCGGCAGGGGGCGGACCAGATTGGCGGGGCGCAGCCACACGCCCTCGCGGAGTTCGGCCAGCCGCAGGGAGGTCAACCGGGCGCGGAGCTCGGCGCGTTCGGCGGGGCCGCGGCCCGTGGCCGTGATCACCACCGTCTCCCAGTCGCCCTCCCACGCGCGCGTGCGGGGGTGCACCGCGTCGTCCTGACGGCGCTGGCGGTTCAGCAGCCGGTCGCTGAGCCCGTAGACGGCGTCCGTGCGCCGCAGGTCACCGGCGGCCACCATCCGGCTCAGCGCGGCCCGCAGGGTGGAGCCGCCGACGCCGAAGGGCTCCACCAGCCGCACGAGGTCCTTCACCGGAAGCTCCGGCGGATGCGTGCCCAGCAGCAGGCTCAGCACGACCGATCGCGCGGACAGCGGCCGCAGGTCGGCCTCGCCGGGTTGCACTGACACGTTCATCCGCATGAGCACGTACTGTACGTCCGCTTTCTTATTGCGTCATTGCTACAACCGCACGAAGAGTGCAACATGTCGGCATGGTCTCGACACCCGCACAGCCGCAGCAGCAGTACGCCACCCACGACGTCACCAACCAGGCCCCTCCCCTGGCCCCCTACGACGCCTCCGAGGACCCGGCCCTCCTCGATGGCCTGCGCCGCGAGGGGGCCGGGTGGGCCGAGGAGGGGGTACGGCGCCTCGGCCTGCGCGCCGGGAGCGCGGAGGCGCAGGAGTGGGGTGAGCAGGCCAACCGGCACGAGCCGGAGCTGCGCACGCACGACCGGTACGGCAACCGGATCGACGAGGTCGAGTTCCACTCCAGCTGGCACCGTCTGATGGGGGTCGCGGTCACCGAGGGCCTGGCCGGCGCCCCCTGGGCGGACGACCGGCCGGGCGCGCATGTGGCCCGCACCGCGGGCGGGCTGGTGTGGGGGCACACCGAGGCCGGGCACGGCTGCCCCACGTCGATGACGTACGCGGCCGTCCCCGCGCTGCGCGCCCAGCCGGAACTCGCCAAGGTCTACGAACCGCTGCTGACGAGCCGGGAGTACGAGCCCAGGCTGCGGGTGCCCACCGACAAGCGGGGGCTGCTCGCCGGGATGGGCATGACGGAGAAGCAGGGCGGCTCCGACGTCCGGACGAACTCCACCGTCGCCACGCCCACCGCCGAGCCCGGCATGTACACGCTGCGCGGGCACAAGTGGTTCACGTCGGCGCCGATGTGCGACGTGTTCCTGGTACTGGCCCAGGCTCCGGAAGGCCTGTCCTGCTTCCTGGTCCCGCGCGTGCTGCCCGACGGCACCCGCAACACGTTTCGCATCCAGCGGCTGAAGGACAAGCTGGGCAACCGTTCCAACGCGTCGTCCGAACCGGAGTTCGACGGGACCGTGGCCTGGCTGGTCGGTCCCGAGGGGCGCGGTGTGAAGACCATCATCGAGATGGTCAACTGCACCCGGCTGGACTGCGTGATGTCCTCCGCGACGCTGATGCGCAAGACGCTCGTCGAAGCGGGCCACCACGCCCGGCACCGCAGCGCGTTCGGCGCCCGGCTGCTCGACCAGCCCCTGATGCGCAACGTCCTGGCCGATCTCGCGCTGGAGTCCGAGGCCGCCACGACGCTCACGCTGCGGCTGGCCGGGGCGGCCGACCGGGCGGTGCGCGGGGACGCCGGGGAACAGGCCTTCCGGCGGATCGCGACCGCGGTCGGCAAGTACTGGGTCACCAAGCGGGGGCCGGCCTTCACCGCCGAGGCCCTGGAGTGCCTGGGCGGCAACGGCTATGTCGAGGACTCGGGCATGCCCCGCCACTACCGCGAGGCTCCCCTGCTGTCGATCTGGGAGGGGTCGGGGAACGTCAACGCGCTCGACGTGCTGCGGGCGCTGGGCCGGGAGCCCGGCACCGCCGAGGCCCTGTTCGCCGAACTCGCCCTGGCGCGCGGGGCGGACGCCCGGCTGGACGCGGCCGTCGCCCGGCTGAAGGACCGATTGGCCGAAACCGATCAGTCGGGCGCTCGTCGGCTGGTCGAGCTGATGGCCCTCGCCCTCCAGGCCTCCCTGCTGGTCCGCCACGCGCCGCCCGCGGTCGCCGACGCCTTCTGCGCGAGCCGGCTCGGCGGTGACTGGGGGCACTCCTTCGGCACCCTGTCCGGCGCGGCCGGCCTCGACGCCATCCTGGAGCGGGCTCTTCCCGGCCGAAACTGATCCTTCCGGCCCCGTGTGCGGTCCGTGGCCGGTGACAGCCGACGGATCGCACACAGTCGTCGCTCGACTCCGCTTCGTTGTCAGTGCCGTGGTGCAGACTCGCGATCAGGTGACAATCGCCTGGGGAGGACAACGTGTCAACGGGGATCGACGAGGTCGACTGGGCCTCGCTGCGGCACGCGTACGGCAGTGCCGAGGACGTGCCCGCGCTGCTGCGCGGACTCGCCTCCGCCGACCCGTCCGAACGCGCAATGGCGCTCGACGGGATGTACGGCTCGGTGCACCACCAGGGGAACGTGTACGACTCGACACTGGCCTGTGTGCCGTTCCTGTTCGGGCTGCTGGCCCGCGCGGAGGTGCCGGACCGGGGCGGCATAGTCGAGTTGCTGGTGAGCATCGGCGCGGAGTGCGCCGGCGGCAGTTGCGCGCGCGCCCATGCCGCGGTGCGCGCGGGAGCGGAGACCTTCGCCGCCCTGGCCGACGACCCCGATCCCGGGGTGCGGCGGGCGGCGCCCGGGGCGCTGGTGCGGTTCCTCGACGAACCGGCGCGCGTGCTGGGTCTGTTGCGGGAGCGGATCACGGTCGAGCGGGACGACCGGGTGCTGCTCGCCCTGACGGAGGGCCTCGGCCACTACGTACGTCGCCATCCGGGGCACGCCGCCGAGGCGGTGGACCTGCTCGCCGCGCAGAGCGCTCCGCCGTACGGCCCCGGGCTGCGGCTCGCCGCCCTCGGCCAGCTCGCCCACGGCGCGCCCGACCGGCTCCCGGCCGATCTGGTCCCCACCGCCGTCCGGCTGCTGCGGGACAGGTCCGGGCAGCGGTCCGGCGGACGGGACGGCGTCGGGACGGACACGCTGGTCGGCCGGATACGGCAGCTGCGGCCCTCGGACGAGGAGGGCTCGCACCTGCTGCGGACCCTGCACACCGCGCTCGGCGACCGGGTGACCGACCGGCTCGCCCTGCTCACCGGGCAGTTGACCAGTCCGGACCCGATCGACCGGTGCAACGCTGTGTGGATGTCGGCGGCGCTGTTCCGCGAGTGGCGCGCCGACCACAGCGTGCCGATCGCCCTGATCGGCGCCCAGCTCCGCGAGGACCGGGACCAGCTGCGGGAAGCCTCGGTCTCCGTCCTGTCGGAGCTGTTCGAGTTGGCCGCGCCCGCCGCCGACGACCTGTGCGCACTGCTGGCCGAGCGCCCGGGCCTGCGGGTGCACCGGTGGGAGCGCGGCGCTCCGACCCTGGGCGGTCCGCTCAAGGCCCTGGCCAGGAGCGGCGATCCGCGGGCCGTGCCGATCCTGGCCGACGTGCTCGCGGGCCCGGCCGTACCCGACGACCTCGGGTACGTGATCGTGCCTCTGGGCCGGTCGGCGGTCCCGCTCGCGCCCGCGCTGCGGCGCGGACTCGGCCGGGTCGACCCCCGTTCGCCCGATGTCGCCGAGCGGGCCGTACCGCTGCTGTCCGCGCTCATGGCTCTGGGCGATACGGAGGC
>NZ_JBHYKH010000514.1:0-6400 GCF_042741275.1 Streptomyces sp. NPDC058964 | reverse complement strand
GGTGTTTCGCGCAGTTCACCGACCCCCTGCGCCCCCTTGACACCCCTCCTCCGGGGCAGGCACATTGAGTTGCGCAACCTGAATCATGTTGCGCAGACAGCAACTGGACTGGTTTCAAGTTCGGAGGTTGGGCGATGGCGGGACCCCGAGTGGTCATCATCGGAGCGGGCGTCGTGGGAGCGGCTCTCGCGGACGAGATCTCCGCGCGAGGCTGGACCGAAGTGACCGTGGTCGACCAGGGCCCCCTCCCGGCCACGGGGGGTTCCTCCTCGCACGCGCCGGGCCTGGTCTTCCAGACGAACCCCTCCAAGACCATGACGGAGCTGGCCCGCTACACCGTCGAGAAGTTCTGCTCCCTCGACGTCGACGGCAAGCCCTGCTTCCTGCAGGTCGGCGGCCTGGAAGTGGCCACCACCCCCGAGCGCCTCACCGAGCTCCACCGCCGCCACGGCTGGATCACCGCCTGGGGTATCGAGGCCCGGCTGCTGACCCCCGACGAGTGCGTGGAGCGGCACCCGCTCGTCAACCGCGACAAGATCCTCGGCGGTCTCCTCGTCCCCACCGACGGCCTGGCCAAGGCGGTCCTCGCCGTCGAGGCGCAGATCCGCCGCGCCACCGAACGGGGGGTCCGCTTCCTCGCCCGCCACGAAGTCCTCGACGTACGGCAGAGCGAGGGCCGGGTGACCGGGGTCCTGACCGACCAGGGCGAGCTCCCCGCCGACATCGTGGTGTGCTGCGCCGGCATCTGGGGTCCGAAGATCGCCCGCATGGTCGGGATGAACCTTCCGCTCACCCCGCTCGCCCACCAGCTGGCCTGGACCGGCCCGGTCCCGGCCCTGGCCGGCCAGACCGAGGAAGCGGTGCGCCCGATCCTGCGGCACCAGGACGCGGACCTCTACTACCGCGACCGCTTCGACGGCCTCGGCATCGGCTACTACGGCCACCGCCCCATGCCCGTCTGCGCCGACGACATCCTCTCCGTCGACGAGGCCGAGCAGATGCCCTCGGTCCTGAAGTTCACCGAGGAGGACTTCGAGGACGCCTGGACCGAGACCCGGTCCCTGCTGCCCGCGACGAAGGAGGCCAAGGTCGAGGAGGGCATCAACGGCCTGTTCTCCTTCACCACCGACGGCTACCCGCTGCTCGGCGAGTCATCGGAGGTCAAGGGCTTCTGGGTGGCGGAGGCCGTCTGGGTCACCCACTCCGCGGGCGTCGGCCGGGCCGTGGCGGAGTGGCTGGTCGACGGCTACTGCTCCTCCTTCGACCTGCACGAGTGCGACGTCAACCGCTTCGAGCCGCACCAGCTCTCCCCGGAGTACGTCCTGGCCCGCGACTGCCAGAACTTCGTCGAGGTCTACGACATCCTCCACCCGCTCCAGCCCTCCGGGAAGCCACGGCCCGTCCGCACCAGCCCCTTCCACGCCCGCCAGCGGGAACACGGCGCGTTCTTCCTGGAGGCCAACGGCTGGGAGCGCCCGCAGTGGTACGAGGCCAACGCCTCCCTCGTCGAGGGCCGCAACATCCCCACGCCCAACGACTGGGCCGCCCGTTACTGGTCGCCCATCGTCGGCGCCGAGGCCCAGGCCACCCGGGAGACCGTGGCGATGTACGACATGACGGCCCTCAAGCGCCTCGAGGTCAGCGGTCCGGGCGCCGCCGCCTTCCTGGAGCGGCTGTCCACCGGCAAGGTCGACAAGTCCGTCGGCTCGGTGACGTACACCCTGCTCCTGGACCACGACGGCGGCATCCGCAGCGACATCACCGTCGCCCGGCTCGCCCGGGACCTCTTCCAGGTCGGCGCCAACGGCAACCTCGACCTCGACCGGTTCACCCGCCATCTGCCCGCCGACGGGTCCGTCGCCGTCCGCGACATCACCCCGGGCACCTGCTGCGTCGGCCTGTGGGGCCCGCTCGCCCGCAAGGTGCTGCAGCCCCTGACCGACTCCGACTTCTCCGACGACGGCCTGAAGTACTTCCGTGCCAAGCGCGCCCACATCGGCAGCGTCCCCGTCACCGCGATGCGTCTGTCGTACGTCGGCGAACTCGGCTGGGAGCTGTACACCACCGCCGACCTCGGCCAGAAGCTCTGGGACACCCTCTGGGCCGCGGCCCGGCCGCTCGGCGGTGTCATCGCCGGCCGCGGCGCCTTCAACAGCCTCCGCCTGGAGAAGGGTTACCGCTCCTTCGGCACCGACATGACCTACGAGCACGACCCCTACGAGGCCGGCCTCGGCTTCGCCGTCAGGCTCGACAAGGACGACTTCATCGGCAAGGCCGCACTCGAACGCCGCAAGGCGGACGTCCGCCGCAGACTGACCTGTCTCACCATCGACGACCCCCGGTCCGTCGTCATGGGCAAGGAGCCGGTCCACGACGGCGACCGCGCCGTCGGCTACGTCACCAGCGCCGCCCACGGCTACACGATCGGCAAGGGCATCGCCTACGCCTGGCTCCCGGCCGAACTCACCACCCCCGGCACCACCGTGCACATCGGCTACTTCGACCGGCGCATCGAGGCCGTCGTCGCCGAGGAGCCCCTGTTCGACCCGACCATGTCCCGCCTGCGCGGTTAGTGCACCGCGAGAGCTTCGAGGGAAGGAACACCGCCGGTGACCGCACAGAAGCTCGACGGCAAGGCCACCGCCGCCGAGATCCGCCGTGAACTCGCCGAGCGTGTCGCCGAGCTGACCGCCACCGACGGCCGCCCGCCGGGCCTCGGCACCGTCCTGGTGGGCGACGACCCCGGCAGCCATGCCTACGTCGCCGGAAAGCACCGCGACTGCGCCCAGGCCGGCATCGCCTCCATCCGCCGTGAACTGCCCGCCGACGCGACACAGGGACAGGTCGAGAACGTCATCGACGAGCTCAACGCCGACCCGGCCTGCACCGGCTACATCGTGCAGCTCCCCCTGCCGGGCCACCTGGACACCAACGCCGTACTGGAACGCACGGACCCCGCCAAGGACGCGGACGGACTGCACCCCGTCAACCTCGGCCGGCTCACCCTGGGCACGGACGCCCCGCTGCCCTGCACCCCGCGCGGCATCGTGGAACTCCTGCGCCGCCACAACGTACCCGTCGCCGGGTCCCGGGTGTGCGTGATCGGCCGGGGCGTCACGGTCGGCCGGCCCCTCGGCCTCCTGCTGACCCGCCGCTCCGAGAACGCCACCGTCACCCTCTGCCACACCGGAACCAAGGGCCTGGCCCGGCACGTACGCGAGGCGGACATCGTCGTCGCGGCCGCCAGCTCACCCGGACTGATCACCAAGGACATGCTGCGCCCCGGCGCGGCGGTCCTGGACGTCGGCATCACCCGCACCGATCACGGGCTCGTCGGGGACGTGCACCCGGACGCCGCCCACGTCGCCGGATGGCTCGCGCCGATGCCCGGCGGCGTGGGACCCATGACCAGGGCGATGCTGCTCACCAACGTCGTCGAGGCCGCCGAGAGGAACGCGAACACCGTATGAACGCGCTGAACACCCCCCTGGCGGAGCTGGACCCCGAGGTCCACGCCGCACTCCGCGCCGAGCTGCACCGCCAGCAGTCCACCCTCGAGATGATCGCCTCCGAGAACTTCGCGCCCTCCGCCGTGATGGAGGCCCAGGGGTCGGTCGCGACCAACAAGTACGCCGAGGGCTACCCCGGACGCCGTTACTACGGCGGCTGCGAACACGTCGACGTCACCGAGCGCCTCGCCATCGAGCGCGTCAAGTCCCTCTTCGGCGCGGGCTTCGCGAACGTCCAGCCGCACTCGGGCGCCCAGGCGAACACGGCCGTCTTCTTCGCCCTGCTCCGGCCCGGCGACACCGTCCTGGGCCTCGACCTGGCACACGGCGGGCACCTCACCCACGGCATGCGCATCAACTACAGCGGCAGGATGCTCAACGCCGTGCCGTACCACGTGGCCGTGGCGGACAACCTCGTCGACATGGACGAGGTCGAACGGCTCGCCAAGGAACACCGCCCCAAGATGATCATCGCGGGCTGGTCGGCGTACCCCAGGCAGCTCGACTTCGCGGCCTTCCGACGGATCGCCGACGAGGTGGGCGCCCTCCTCATGGTCGACATGGCGCACTTCGCGGGCCTGGTCGCCGCCGGGCTCCACCCCAGCCCCGTCCCGCACGCCCACGTGGTCACCACGACGACGCACAAGACGCTCGGCGGCCCCCGCGGCGGAGTCGTCCTCACCAACGACGCCGACCTCGCCAAGAAGATCAACTCGGCGGTGTTCCCCGGCATGCAGGGCGGCCCGCTGGAGCACGTCATCGCCGCGAAGGCGGTCTCCTTCAAGGTGGCGGCCTCACCCGAGTTCGCCGAACGCCAGGTCCGCACCCTCGCCGGCGCCCGGGCCCTCGCCGACCGCCTCACCCGCCCGGACGCGGCCGCCGCCGGGGTGAAGGTGCTCACCGGCGGGACGGACGTCCACCTCGTCCTGGTCGACCTGCGCGACTGCGCACTCGACGGCCGGCAGGCCGAGGACCTCCTCCATGCGATCGGCATCACCGTCAACCGCAACGCCGTCCCCTTCGACCCGCGCCCGCCCATGGTCACCTCGGGCCTGCGCATCGGCACCCCCGCGCTGGCCACCCGGGGCTTCACCGAGGAGGACTTCGCCGAGGTCGCCGACGTGATCGCGCTGGCCCTCCAGCCCGAGCCGGACGTGGCCGCGCTGCGCGCCCGCACCGAGGCACTGGCCGCCAAGCACCCGCTCTACCCGCACCTCTCGCCGAACCCGGCAGACGGAGACGTCCGATGAGCCCCAGCACCCCCGGCGCCGACATCCCCGACCACCCCGATTGGCTCTGGCGCACACCCGAGCCCAAGCGGTCGTACGACGTGATCATCGTCGGCGGCGGTGGCCACGGCCTGGCGACCGCCCACTACCTGGCGAAGAACCACGGCATCACCGATGTCGCCGTACTGGAGAAGGGCTGGCTCGCGGGCGGCAACATGGCCCGCAACACCACGATCATCCGCTCCAACTACCTGTGGGACGAGAGCGCGGGCATCTACGAGCACGCGCTCAAGCTGTGGGAGGGCCTGGAGGAGGAACTGGACTACCCGATCCTCTTCTCCCAGCGCGGGGTGCTGAACCTCGCCCACAGCCTGCAGGACGTCCGCGACAGCGTGCGCCGCGTCGAGGCCAACCGGCTCAACGGCGTGGACGCCGAATGGCTCGACGCCGAGCAGATCAAAGAGGTCTGCCCGATCGTCAACATCCGTCCCGACGTGCGCTACCCGGTTCTCGGCGGCACCTACCAGCCACGCGCCGGCATCGCCAAACACGACTATGTGGCCTGGGGCTTCGCCCGCTCCGCCGACGCCGCCGGAATCGACATCATCCAGAACTGCGAGGTCACCGGCCTGGACGTGGTCGACGGCCGGGTGGCCGGAGTCCGCACCACGCTCGGCCCGATCGCCGCGGGCAAGGTCGCCCTGTGCTCGGCCGGCCACACCTCGGTGCTTGCCGCCATGGCGGGCATCGAACTCCCGCTGCAGAGCCACCCCCTGCAGGCCCTGGTCTCCGAACTCCTGGAACCCGTGCACCCGACGGTCGTCATGTCCAACGCCGTTCACGTGTACGTCAGCCAGGCGCACAAGGGTGAGCTGGTCATGGGTGCGGGCATCGACGCGTACAACTCCTACACCCAGCGCGGCGCCTTCCACATCATCGAACAGCAGATGTCTGCCGCACTGGAGCTCTTCCCGGTCTTCGCCCGCGCCCACGTGCTGCGCACCTGGGGCGGCATCGTCGACGTCAGCCCCGACGCCTCGCCCATCGTCGGCCTCAGCCCGGTCGGCAACCTCTACCTCAACTGCGGCTGGGGGACCGGCGGTTTCAAGGCCACCCCGGGCGTCGGATGGGTCTACGCCCACACCATCGCCCACGACACCCCCCACGCCCTCAACGCCCCCTTCTCGCTCGACCGTTTCACCACCGGCGCGCTCGTCGACGAGCACGGCGCGGCCGCGGTGGCCCACTAGGGATCCCCAAGGGAGCCGAACCAGATGCTGCTCATCCCCTGCCCGTGGTGCGGGCCCCGTGACGAGGTCGAGTTCCACTACGGCGGCCAGGCACACGTTCCCTGGCCCGAGGACCCCGCGGCCCTCACCGACGAGGAGTGGGCGCGGTACCTCTTCTTCCGCGACAACCCCAAGGGGCCGTTCGCCGAGCGGTGGAGCCACGCGGCGGGCTGCCGCAGATGGTTCAACGCGGTGCGGGACACGGCGACGAACGAGATCCTGGCGGTGTACCGGGCGGGGGAGGAGCGTCCGGCCGTTGCGGAACTGCGGCGTCCGTCCACCACTCGGCCAGGTCCGGCACCCTCAGCCCGTCCGGCGATCGAGGACGAGCCCGTTCAGCGCGATGCGGGTGCGGGGGCGAAGCCCCCGGAGC
>NZ_JBHYKH010000513.1:0-6407 GCF_042741275.1 Streptomyces sp. NPDC058964 | reverse complement strand
GGCACGCGCCCTTATATTGTGGCCACCTTTTGGGGGGGGGGCCACACCCCCCCGCTTTTCCGCGCCCACAGCCGTTCAAGTGGGCAGGTTCAGCCGGCGTTGGGATCCCGGTCGACCAACTGCGTCAGCAGCTCGACGAGCTGCGCCTGATAGCGGTCCATCCTCTCGGCGATGTCACTCAGCTGAGCCGGGAGGTTGCCCACCTTCTGATCAAGGTTGCCGGCCTGCAGGCGCAGTGCCGTGAGATCGCTCTCGACGATCCCGAACTCCCGGTCCGTCAGCTCCGACACGTCCTCGAAACGGCGGGTGAGGACAGCGCCTCGAGCGGTGTGACTTACCGCCAGTGCGGGTGCCACCGGCGGCCTCCGACAGACCGGTGATCGGCCGTCCGGTCTCCGAGGCGCGCAGTGGGACGGTGATGTCGTCGTGCACCGCCGGGTGTCGGGGTCCGGATCGGGGTGCTACGACGCGCTCCCCGCGCCTGGCTGGACCGTGCTGACGCTCAGGATGCCGACCGTCCCGGCGCAGGCAGTCGAGCTGTAGGCGACGTAGATCGGTGTTGTCTGACCCGGCGGGTAGACCTGCAGGTATTGCGCGGCAGTCGGGTGGCACTGCTCCGCGGAGTAGTTGCCGGCGTTTGTGATCCGTAGCAGCGCGTTGCCGGTGGCCCCCGGCGCCAGCGTCACCAGCGTGGGGGGTGTGATGGTGTTGCGGGTGGCGGCCGGGCCGATCTGACGGACGGGGCTGCCCCCGGCGAGCGACACTCCGGGGTAGCCGTACAGGGTGCAGGCGGTCTTGGAGATGTTGGTGAAGTCGATCACTTGGTAGACGCTGCCGGCGGCGCCCTGGCTGACACCCGGTCTGGCGTTCAGATAGCGGGTCGGGCAGGCGGCGGTACCCCTGTGCGTGCTACCGGTCGGCGCCTTGGTGCCGGTGCCCGTACCGCTGGCCCGAGCTGTAGCCGCCGCGGCAGGCGCCGTCGTAGCCGGTGCGCCCGAAGTAGCCGATGCGTCGGAAGTAGCCGATGCGTCGGAAGTAGCCGGTGCGTCGGAAACCGTGGCTGCGGCGGTGCCATCGGAGGAGGAGCCGGCCGAGCCCGCGCTGCAGCCGGTGGCGATCACCGCGATGCAGGCGAGTGCGGTGGCGGGGAGTACTCGCCGGAGTATGAGTGGAGCTGACAACGCGGTTGCCCTTCTGCTGCGTGGAGCGGCTCATTGGCCGTGTGACACTCATGACGCCGCGCGTGCGGCGCCGGTTGTACCAGATACGTCCCGGCGGTTTCACTGTTGTGTCCCGGCCGCTTGCCGCCCAGACCGGCTTGCCGGACATGGCAGGTCCGGCGTTCCGGCCGGCCGGGTCCCGTCCGGCGAGGCCGGCAGCTGCTGGATTGCTCGTGTGCCCTTGCGGACAGGCAGCGCCCCACCTTTCAGACGGTTCATGGTCCACCGGACCGTTCGGATGGATCGAGCAGTCCGGCGCGGCCGGGACGAAGCCAGACTGCTGGCCGTGACGAACACCCGGCAGAGGGCGTCTGCCCCCTCGGGCTCGGTCCCATCTCGGTTCGCCGCCGTCGGCACGTCCAGGACCACCACCCCAACGTCACCCTGGCCGCCGCCCCAACCTCGCCGAACTCTACAAGGCCAGCCTGCGCCCCCGGCAACACCGGCCTGCGCTACGCGGCTGCGCTGTCCCGCTCACCCCGCGCAGCATCCACACCACCCTCGCCGCACACCGGCGCGGCCCCGGCGCCTGGCACCGAACCGCCGCGCTCGGCGCGGCCGCCCACCTCATACGTTCACCGCCGAAGTCCCTCCCGCCCCGGCCTCTGCAGCGGGATAACGGGCTCCGCCTACGAACTGGTCCGCCAAGCGACAGCGGGCGGCATCCCGTCCATCACGCCTGCCTCCACGGGGTGAAGCCGAGATTCAGGTGCCCGAGGCCTGACAGGCGCTGCACCTGCGCGACGAGGACTCTGCTGAAACAGCCGCTGTGCCGAGTGCTCGCCGTACCGGTCGATATGGTCAAACACGACCCGGTGGTCGCGTGCATCGCGGGCGTGCCAGTCCAGGACCTGCTCACGGGTCAGCTCCTCGAGGACCAACTCCTGGTCCAGGTCGACGCTCACGGGTGCGGGCTCAAGCACGGCGGCCGAGCGCGGCGCGGGCAGAACAATCGGAGCCAAAGGCGGGGTCGGTACGGCGGCCGACTGCGCGACTCCTGCTTCGGCGCGGACCCTCGCGGTGGCCCGCCGGACGCGAACCTGCTCCCACTCACGCGCGCGAGCCCACGCCCTGGCCGTCACGTCCCGGTGCAACCGCTCTTCGATGGCAGCACGGCGCTCGGCCTCGGAGGCGTGGGGCATCGAGGCGTTGACGTCGGCCGCGACCGTGCGGCGCTGTGCACAGTCGCGGCCGTCCTGCCGGTCCTCCCAGCGCGGGCAGTCCCGGCCGGAGTCGAGCAGCACCCGGTCGTCGCACCGTACGTCGCCGCACTCCTGGCGCTGCGGCAGACCCCGGGCCAGAAGCCAGCTCACCGGATCGGTGATCGGGCCGCCAGTGCGCAGCTGCTCGGACAGGCGCCGGGTCAGCCGGTCGGCGAGGACCTGCGGCGCGTCTGCACGGCCCGCAAGACCCTCCACCCGACTCAGCTCGCTGCGGGCGGCGGCCTCCACGATTCGGCGGGCTGCCGGATGCTTCAGCCGCGCCCACACCAGGTCGACCGGGGCCAGGGCGGCCCGCAAGTCCTCCGGCGGCAGAGGCACCCTCCCTCGCTGCCGCCTGCCCTGACCCGCGCCGTCCACGACCCGCACTGTGGCGTCGGCCACCGGCGCAGCAGGCGGACCTTGATGATCTGTCGCTCGGTGCGGGTCGGGGTGCGGCAGGGGCTGTGGTGCGGTCGGCTGGAGCGGTCGGCCATGCCGGCTTCGCCATCGCGCCGATAGCGGTCCGCCCACCGCTGGGCCGTGGTGGGCGAGGCTTGGAAGCGTTCGGCGGCTTGGTGACTCGTCTCGTCAGAGATCGATGCGATCCTCGGAAGCCGATGGATCATCGGCCGAGCCGTAGCGCAGGATGACGTGTGCCGGGCGGAACGGCAGGTCGTGCAGGATGGGTGCCATCACAGCGAAGAGTGCGTCGGCGTCCGGTCCGTAGGCATAGAGAACCACCTTGCCGCCCCCGTACTCGTTTCCGTCGAACTCGCCAGCCTCGGCTTGCTCGATCGCCTCGGTCAGCAGGAACTGGGCCTGGCGGACGACGTCCCGTTGGCTTGGCTCGCCGAAATCGTCATCGGCCAGTCGATAGTGAGCGATGACGGCATGTTCAATTGCGACCGCTTCTTCGGTGTCGGTCATGTGGGAACGATCTCATCCGGGACTGACATCATCGCTGGCGGCCGTCCGGGACGTCACTTTTCTAGGTGCTCGGGGGCTTGGCGGGATTGAAGCTGGGGTTTTTGGGGCGCTTCTTCGGACGGTAGCTGGGGCCATTCATGATGGCCTGGTGACTGGTGTTGATCAGCCGGTCCAGGAGCGACTCGGCGACGACCGGGTTGGGGAAGAGGGGATACCAGTCGCTGGGCGCCCTGTTGCCTGGTGGTGATCAGATACACTCCCTGCCGTTCGGAGACGAGTCCGTAGAGGTCGTCGGCCTGGGTCGCGTTGAGCTGGCGCATCGCGAAGTCGTCGAGGACGAGGACGTAGGGGCGGACGAGCTCGCGGATCCGTTTCTCCCAAGTGCGTTCCGCGTGCCCGCCAGCGAAGTCCGCGAAGCCCTCTCCCGGTGAGCTGCTGCCGTCCCCGGACGGTGCAGTCCTTCTGGTGGGAGGGTCTCCTGGGCGACACGTTCCAGCGCCACTCCCTCCGGCCAGACATGCCCAGCGTGGCGCTGATCTGGCCCACGTACCCGGTCAGCTGGACGAGGCGCTCGGTCGATGCCGCCGGTGTAGTTCTGGGTGAAGTCCTTCTGCTCGCCGATTCCCCTCACCACATAGCCGAATCAGGACAACGTCGGCGGCGAGCTGGACCGGTCAGCCCAGCAGCCGAGGCAAGCGCCGCAGCGCATCCGCCGGGCCGGCAGCGTCCCCGTAGCGGTGGCCTGCATCTTCGCCGATACTTCGCCCGCAGAATGGTGTGCTGGGGAGTCCAAAGACGAGAGGGACATGGGTTTCACATGGGGGTCGCGCCGCCGGGCGGGCGCCCGTGTGCCTGCCAGTCACCCCTGTTGACCGCAGCCGACCCTTGGATCTGGCACGACTGTGGCGCGTAGCGATCCCGCCTCGTGGTCTTCGCTCCACTCGTTGATCTTGCCGGTCCGGATGCGGGATTCTGACCCGAACGGACTGGAGGGAGACATAGCGTGGCTGTCCCATGGGGGCTCCTGATATCCACCGCCGGAGGCATCGCCGCCACCGTGGTCGGTGTCATCGCGGGTGGTGTCGTGGGGCGGCGCAGCCAGAACCGCCAGTGGCTCCAGGAGTCGCGGACGGCCGCCTATGAGAAGTTCCTCCAAGCATTCGGCGCTGTGGAGATGGAGCTTCGCGAGGCGTTCGTCGACAGACGCGCCCCCGCCGTCGTCTGGGGTCCGTTCAATGCCGCTCTGCAGTCGATGTCCCTGGTGGCAAGCCAGGAGGCCATGGCGGCGGCCGAGCGAATCTGCTATTTCATCGAGGAGTTCACGATCCTGTTCCATGGCCGACAGCCGTCAGATCTGGAAGAGCTCCGGCCGATTCACGGCGGGTTGTACGAGGCGCACCTGAGGTTCGTCAACGCGGCCCGTCGCTCGCTCCATCCGACTCAGGAATATCTCGTCCAGGCGTTGGGCGGACCATCAGCCTGGCACGGCGTGGAGTCGGCTTGGGCACCCGGGGACGGGACAGCGGGATAGGGCCGTCCGTGCGTGCGGACGTGGTGACTGTGCGAACAGCTGACATCGCCGCTCGGCCGCCCGTTCGTCATCCAGGCTCGGGCCGTCGCTACCCGCTGTCCGGCACGCATTCGCGGAGGCCCCGCCGACGCGCAACACCCCTGAGGGCCTCCCAATCCCCCGACGCTCCGGCACACCACGCCCGCCCTCCCCTTTCCCTCTTTCTTCCTGGGCTAGGGCGCTGTGGGGGTGCAGAGGGGATGTCGGGCTCCCCAACCACGCTCCAAAGGCGTGGTGGCCTGCGGATACGCCGTCAGGCGCCCGGTGCGTGCGGACAGTTGTCGGCGGGGTTGTCGGAGAAGTCCCCGGCGGGGTTCCCGGCATGGTCGGGGGCGGCGTTATCGCATCGTGACGCTGGTCGGGCCTTCATGGTCGGCACTTTGGTCAGGGCCGACTGCCGGCCTGGACGGTACGCGCGGCGCCGGACAGAACGGCGCCGCACCGTACGAAAAGGGCGACGGTGGCGATGCTGAACGCGGACGTGGGCGGCGGGGACCGGCTGGCGCTGGCGGTGCTGGCCCAGTACAAGATGACGACAACGGAGCAGATGCATTTGGTGATCTCGCCCGGGGTGCGGATCGAGTAGACGCGGCGCCGTTTGGCCAAGCTGCGCGAGGAGGGCCTGATCGACCGCGTCACCCTGTCGCAGGCCGGACGTGCGTGTGGTTTGCCACCCAGTACGGCGTGGACGTCGCAGCGGAGTGACCCGAACTGCGTGACTGGCGGCCGCCGAAGCTGATCGCCGACCCCACAGTCGCCAGGCTGCGGGTGGAACACTCGCTGGTGGTGACGGAGACCGGGCTTGCCTTCCTGCAGGACGCACGCCGGCGCGGCGACATATGCGGGCCCCTGGACTGGATCCCCGAGGTCTACCACCCCCTCGGCAACGGCGAAGCCGTCATCCCCGACGCCCTCCTCCACTACCGCACCTCCAACAACGGCGGGTCAATGCTGCGCGCCTTCGTCGAGGTCGACCGGGCCACCATGGGCCCCGAACGCCTTGCCGCGAAACTCACCACCTACGCCCGCCTCCACAGCTACGTACCGCACCCGCACCCGGACGCCCACGACAGACCATCAGCCAGCAGCCTCCGGAAGAGGACTGGAGACGCCGCTACCCCCTCTTCCCACAACTGCTGTTCGTCCTCGACGGCACCGGCCCCACCGGCATTCAGACCCGCATCCGCACCCTGAACGCAGCCGCCTCGGAACTCGCACTGACCGACTTCGTGCGCAACGTCCCCGTCATGGCGGCACCATTGGTCGACCTGCTCCAGAGCCCACCCTCCGCACCGGTGTGGCACCCCTGTCAGGGACCCCGGCACCAAAGTCACCTGGACCCGCTCCCATCGTCCGTAAGCCCTGCGCCAGGGGCGGGGCCACCCCACAGTGAGCACAGCGGCCCACGCGCCCCACCCCCCGCGCGCCAGCGGGGGGGGGGCCCCCCCCCCACCCCCCCCCCCCCCCCCCGCGCGAGGGCCCCCCCCC
>NZ_JBHYKH010000512.1:0-6419 GCF_042741275.1 Streptomyces sp. NPDC058964 | reverse complement strand
GCGCGCTCTTGAGGCCCCCGGGCGCGGCGCGCGCGCGCGCGGGGGGGGGGGGCCCAGTCCGCGCCACCCCCCCCGGCGGGGCGGGGCACCCCCGGGCCGGCAAGGTCGCCGTCGTCCGGGCCGAACGCGAGCGCGCGGTCACCGTCATGGTGGGCGACGGCGTGAACGACGCCCCCGCGCTGGCCGCCGCGGACGTCGGTGTGGCAATGGGTGCGCGCGGCTCCACCGCCTCCTCGGAGGCCGCCGACATCGTGCTGACGACCGATCGCGTGGACCGGCTCGCCGACGCCGTCTTCATCGCCGTACGAGCCCGGCGGATCGCCGTGCAGAGTGCCCTGGGCGGGATGGCGATGTCCCTGGGCTTGATGGCCGCGGCCGCCTTCGGCCTGGTGCCGCCCGCCCTGGGCGCCCTGCTCCAGGAGGCCGTGGATGTGGCGGTCATCCTGAATGCCCTGCGTGCGCTGCGTGTCGACCAGTCCACCCGGCCCGCGCTGACGCCCGCGGCGGAGGCGCTCATCCACCGCTTCGCGGCGGAACACGACGACCTCCAGGACGTGCTCGAAGCGGTGCACGGTGCGGCCGACCACCTCTCGGACGGCCCGGGCCCGCAGGCTCTGGCAACCGTCGAGGAGGCGCATCGGCTGCTCACCCAGCGGCTGCTGCCCCACGAGTACGCCGAGGAGCACGAGCTCTACCCCGCTCTCGCGCCCACCCTGGGCGGGCCAGAGGCCACGGCCACCATGAGCCGTGCCCACGCCGAGATCGAACGCCTCTCCCACCGCATAGCCACCCATCTGCAGCTGGCTCACGCCGAAGGCGGCCTGTCCCCCGGCCAGCTCGACGACCTGCGCTCCTGCCTGTACGGACTGCACACCGTCCTGCGCCTGCACTTCACGCAGGAGGAGGAAAGCTATTTCTCACTGGCCCAGTGAGACCGCGCCGGGCTCACGGCCGGAGGATCCGCCGGGAGGGCCATTCGGCCCGCACGGTGCCCGGTCAGCCCCTGTGCGGCCAGGTCCTGCCGCCGGACGCTGGACGCCGGACGTCCGGAGGGAGATTTCGCGATGACCGGCATCCGGCAAGTTCCGGCGCACGCCCTGCTGACCGACGGAACCACCGTTCGCATACGGCGGGCGGGTCCGGCGGATCAGGAGGAGGTGCAACGGCTGTACGAGGAGATGTCACCGCAGAACCTGCGAATGCGATTCTTCTGCGTCAGCCCGGCGTCCGCCAGGCAGGCCGGTGAGCGAGTGGCCCGTGGTGAACGCCCCGGTTACCGCGCGCTGGCCGCGGAGTGCGACGGACGGCTCGTGGGTCTGGCCGAGTACGAGGTGCTGCCGGGCAGCAGCACGGCGGAGATCTCGGTGGCCGTGGCCGACGGCTGGCACCACCGCGGTGTGGCCACCCTCCTGCTGGAACACCTCGCGGACGCCGCTCGTGCGGCGGGCGTCACTGCGTTCAGCGCCGACTCACTGGCCGAGAATCGCGACGTGCTGAAGGTCTTCCACGACCTGGGGCTGCGCGTGACCCGCCGCTTCGACGGGCCCGAGGTGCACTGCCTGGTCGGCCTCACCGAGGACGAGGCCTACCTGAGCGCCGTGGAGTCCCGCGGGAGGCTGGCCGATGTCGCCAGTCTGCGGCCATTGCTGCGTCCCGGCACCGTCGCGGTGATCGGCGCGGGCCGCACACCGGGGTCGGTCGGGCGCGCGATCCTGCGGAACATCCACAACGGCTCCTACGCCGGGCGGCTGTACGCCGTGCATCCCGACGCCGACGCGATCGCCGGGGTGCACGCCCGCCCGTCCGTCGCCGGCCTGCCGCAGGTGCCGGACCTGGCCGTGATCGCGGTGCCGGCCGCAGCCGTCGCCGAGGTGGCCGAGGAGTGCGGGAGAGCCGGCGTACACGCCCTGCTCGTGGTGTCCGCCGGCCTGGACATGCACCAGAGCGGCGCTCTGCTGGACGCGTGCCGACGGCACGGCATGCGGCTCGTCGGCCCGAACTGCCTGGGCCTGGCGAACACCGAGGACGCCGTCCACCTGGACGCCACCTTCGCCGCCCGGCATCCCGGACCCGGCACCGCCGGTCTCGCCGTACAGTCCGGCGGCGTCGGCATCGCGCTGCTGGACGGCCTGGCCCGGCTCGGCATCGGTGTGTCGAGCTTCGTCTCGCTCGGCGACAAGTACGACGTCAGCGGCAACGACATGCTCCAGTGGTGGGAGAGCGACGGCCGAACCGACCTCGCGCTGCTTCACCTCGAGTCCTTCGGCAATCCCCGCGCCTTCTCTCGCACCGCCCGCCGTGTCGCCCGCTCGATGCCGGTGCTCACCGTGGACGTCGGCCGGTCCGAGGCCGGACGGCGGGCTGCGGCCTCGCACACCGCGGCGGCGGCCACCCCGGCCATGACCCGGCAGGCGCTGTTCACCCAGGCCGGTATCACCGCGACCCGCACCATCGGTGAACTCCTCGACACCGCCGCGCTCCTGCATGCCCAGCCGCTTCCCCACGGAACGAAGGTCGCCGTCGTCAGCAACGCGGCAGGGGTGGGCGTCCTGGCCGCCGACGCGTGTGCGGACGCCGGTCTCGTCGTTCCGCGACTCGCCGCCGACCTGGTGGACGAACTCCTCGCAGTGCTGCCCGACGGCGCCGTCGCAAACAATCCCGTCGACGTCACGGCGACCGTCGGCGAGAAGCAATTGCGGGCGTGCATCGACCGGTTGGCCCGGCACGGCGCGGTCGACGCCGTCCTCGTGAGCCTGGTACCCACGGCGGTCGCTGCAGCCACCGGCGAAGACCTGGTGCGCGCCATGACCTCGCCCCCCGGCCCGCTCGCCCGCCCCGTCGCCGCGGTACTGCCCGCGCAACCTGCCCGCGTGGAGTTGCTGCCGACCACCGACGGGGGCACCCTGCCCGCGTACTCCGACGCCGCGGACGCCGCCCGTGCCCTGGCCCACGCCGCGGCCCGCGCCGACTGGCTCGGCCGACTGCCGGGCGCCGTACCGGAGCTGCCGGACGTGGAGACCGGGCGTGCGAGGAGCGTGACCGCTGCCTTCCTGGAGGAGAACCCGGAAGGAGGCTGGCTCGATCCGCGGACAACAGCCGCACTCCTCAGCTGCTACGGCATCCCCCAGGTTCCCTGGGCATGGGCCAGAGACGAGGAAGAGGCGGTCGCTGCGGCCGAGCGGCTCACCGGACCGGGCGGGCGGGTCGTCATGAAGGCCTACTGGCCAGGTCTGCTGCACAAGAGCGAACAGCGCGCCCTGCACCTCGACCTGCACAACGCCTCTCAGGTCAGGGCCGCCCACCGTGATCTGGTCACCCGGTTCGGCGACCGGATGACCGGAGTGGTCGTCCAGCCGCTCGCCGAACGCGGCACCGAGCTGTTCGCGGGAGTCGTCCAGGACGAGGTCTTCGGGCCCCTTGTGGTGTTCGGCCTCGGCGGTACGGTGACCGAACTGCTCACCGACCACGCGGCCAGGCTCGCCCCGCTCACCGACCTCGACGTGCACGACCTGCTCACCTCGCCCCGGTGCTCCCCGTTGCTGTTCGGCTACGCCGGCAGCCCCGCCGCCGATCTCGGCGGCCTGGAACAGCTGTTGCACCGGCTCTCCCGGATGGCCTCCGACCTGCCCGAACTGGCGGAAGCCGACCTCAACCCCGTCATGGCCGGGCCGCGCGGCGTCACCACACTCGACGTCCGCGTCCGGCTCGCGCCGCGCCACCCCCGAGATCCGTATCTGCGCAGGCTGCGCTGATGGGGCCGGCCGCTGAAGAACGCCCCGCGATCACGTGACGGCGTCCTGAGGCATCGGCAACGGTGGGGGCATTCGGCTGTGTTCGAGGACAGGAACCGTGTGAACCAGTCGGTGCGGGTTCGGCGGGCCGTGGCGGGGATGCGTGCCGGTGGGTACAGGGCGTCGGGTGGCCCGGAGACCGTGCCTACACCGCCGAGGAAGGTGGGCAACGCGGGCCGTGGCCGGGCTGCGGGCTCGGGAATCGCGCTGGTCATGGCCTCGGCTCCTTGCGAATGTCGCTGGATTGGGGCCGGTCGGCCCTGGCAGGCCGCCGGTTCCCGTGGTGTCCTGGTAGTGGCGGGAAGGACCCGTTGGAGACGCGGGGAAGCGGCCGGCAGCCGCGCACCGCGCAATCCGGATCCGCGAGAAGTGGGTGGCCCTTCCCGCCTTCTCATGCCACGGCCGGGCCCGTGGCTCCACGAACAACGGCGACGGTTCCGGCCCAGGTCCCGGAACGCCGATCGCCCCCGGCCGGGCCAGTCGCCGTTGCGGCATCTCGATGGCCTCTCTGGCGCCGTCCCGGGACAGGCGGGAAGCGGGACAGCCGGCCCGCTGTGCCGGCACCGTGCCGGGACGGGGCGGAACGGGTCCCCGGCAGCTCCGATCGCGATGCGTGTGGAGACGCTCAGCGGGTCCCTCCCTTCATGGCGGGTCCGGTCAGCGTGCGCGTCGGCGACTACCGGATCCCATGGACCGAAAGACTCCGGTCGGAGCCGAGCGTCCCGTGGCAGTGCGTCACGGACGCGCCCACGCTGGAAGCAGGAACCACGAAGGGAGCCGGTGCGATGACCTCCGCTACCACCATGACCACGGCCTTGCCGGCCGAGCACCGCGAACGGCTGATGCGCCTCGCCCGCGAGGTCTCCTTCGAGGCGGGTACCCGCCTGTTCGAGGAGGGGCGGCGCGCCGATCGCTTCTGGATCGTACGTACCGGCACCGTCGCCCTTGACCTGCAGGTACCCGGCAGCCGACGCGCCGTCATCGAGTCGCTGGGGCACGACGAGCTGGTCGGCTGGTCCTGGCACTTCCCGCCGTACGTCTGGCATCTGGGCGCAGAGGCGATGAGCCCGGTGCGTGCCTGGGAGTTCGACGCCGAAGCGATCCGGGCGATGTGCGCCGAGGACCCCGAGTTCGGCCGGGCGATCGCCGTCTGGATCGGGCGAGTGGTCGCCCAGCGGTTGCATGCCTCCCGCATCCGTCTGCTCGACCTCTACGCCCCCTACGCCAGTGGGCACCTGGTGTGACCACCCGCATCTGCAAGGAAGAAAGCATGCACAGCAGCCCGCATCGCGTGAGTGACGTGATGACGCATGCCGTCGTCGCGGTGGGCCGCAAGGCTCTGTTCAAGGACATCGTCGAGCGCATGAGTGAGGGAGAGGTCAGTGCACTGCCCGTACTGGAGGGCGACGGTCGAGTGATCGGGGTGGTGTCGGAGGCCGACCTGCTGCCCAAGGAGGAGTTCCGGGACAGCGATCCGGACCGTTTCACCCAGGCACGTCGGTTGTCCGACCTGGCCAGAGCCGGGGCCTTGACCGCGGAGGAACTGATGAGCGCCCCGGCCCTCACCGTGCACGCCGACGCCACACTCGCCGAAGCAGCACGCATCATGGCACTGCGCCACGTGAAACGACTGCCCGTGGTGAACGACGAGGGCTTGCTCGAAGGCATTGTCAGCCGTGGAGACCTGCTGAAGGTTTTCGCGCGCCCGGACAACGACCTTGCCGACGAGATTCGGCGCGACGTGGTCGACCTGCTCTTCCCTGCGCCGGTCGAACCCGTGCACATCACTGTCAGCGAAGGTGTCGCCAGGCTCACCGGAAAGGTGCCGGACGCCACCCGGATTCCTCTCGCCATCCGCCTCGTGCGAGGCGTCGAGGGCGTGATCGGCGTGGACTGCCGCCTGACCGCGGCAGCGGGACGGTGACCCTCGCCGAAGCAGAGCCGGTACGTCTCTACGCCGACGGCAGTGGCACCCGCCAGGTCAGCCGCGCGCCGCCGCCGGCGGGGCTGCTCACCTCGAACCGGCCGCCCGACTTTTCCGCTCGCTCGGTCATATTGCGCAGCCCGCTACGACGGCCGCCGGGCGGAACGCCCACTCCGTTGTCCGAGACTGTCAGCGACACCTCGTGGCCGTCTGTCGTCAGGACCACCTCGGCCCGGTCGGCGTGGGCGTGCCGGGCGGTGTTGGCGAGGGCCTCGGA
The DNA here is from genome assembly GCF_042741275.1 of Streptomyces sp. NPDC058964. Taxonomy (NCBI): domain Bacteria; kingdom Bacillati; phylum Actinomycetota; class Actinomycetes; order Kitasatosporales; family Streptomycetaceae; genus Streptomyces; species Streptomyces sp. NPDC058964. The sequence goes on along the minus strand of NZ_JBHYKH010000512.1, from coordinate 427 downwards.
GAGCACAGCCACGACGTGGTCGGCGACCTCACGTGGCACACCGGTGTCGACCAGGCCCTCCATGCGCACGCTGGGCGTGAAGCCCAGCACGGGAGCCGCCTCGCCGACGGCACGGACGATCCGCGCTCGCAGTCCGCTGTCACCGGAGCCTTCGCGCGCCCGCAGCCCGAAGATCGTCGATCTGATGATCTTTACGGTCTCGTCCAGGTCGTCGACGGCCCGCCGGACCCGCTCCGAGGCCTCTGGATGCTCGATGAAGCGGCCCGCGCTCTGCAGTGTCATCCCGGTGGCGAACAGCCGCTGGATGGCCAGGTCGTGCAGGTCCCGGGCGATCCGGTCCCGGTCCTGGGGGCCCCCCCGCGCGACGGCGGCCAGAGGGCGCGCGCCGCGGTGCCACGCGCGCGCGGCCGGCGCGCGCCAGAGCGCC
>NZ_JBHYKH010000511.1:1304-6421 GCF_042741275.1 Streptomyces sp. NPDC058964 | reverse complement strand
CAGTGCGTGCGCCCCCGCGCGCGGGCGCCCCCGCCGCGGGCGGGGGGGGGGGCGCCGCCCGGCGCGGGGCGCCCCCCCCCCCCCCCCCCGCCGGCGCCCCCGAGGCAGGCGGCACGCCGGCGGCGGCCGAGCAGCAGGAGCCCGATGAACAGGGCGGGAGTGAGCTTGACCGCGGCGGCCAGGCCGATCCCGGCACCCGCCCAGCGGTCCCGGCCGGTCGCCGGCAGCAGGCAGTCGGCGAGGACCAGTGCCAGCAGCACCAGGTTGACCTGGCCGAAGCTGAAGGTGTCGCGCAACGGCTCGAACAGCGCCAGCCCGCAGGCGGCCAGGGACCACGCGTACCAGCCGTGGCGCCGCCAGTCCGGCCCGGCCAGGATGCGCAGTACGGCGGCCAGCGCCGTCAGGTTGAGCAGCAGCGAACAGGCGATCGCCGTGCGCAGTCCCACGAGGGCCATCGGCAGCATGGCGAGCGCGGCGAACGGCGGGTAGGTGAAGCCGTACGTCGTCCCGGGCACCCGGTAGTCGTAGATCCGGCCGCCGTGGTGGACCCAGGTGTGCACGGTGCCGTAGTAGACGCGCAGGTCGAACCAGCCGCGCAGGAGCGGCACGGTCGCCGTGAACACGGTGACCACGACGGCGAGGGCCACGACGAGGAGCAGCCGGCCCCGCTGGGTACGAGGCCCTCTCATGCCGTGCGTCCCAGCGCCGTGGCCCGAGCGGCCTGATGGGCCTGCCACAGCACGACCACCGCGAGCGCCCCGCCGGAGACGGCGAGCAGCAGCTGGCCGGTGTCCACGGGGCCGCCGCCGGGCAGGACGGCGAGCGCGAGCACCGCGGCCAGGGCCGCCACCCGGTGCCGTACCGGCGCGCTGGGCGCGGCGGCCGCGATCAGGAACAGCCCCCACAGGGCGTACCAGGGGCGGATCGCCGGGCCGAAGGCGGCCACCGCCAGCAGGCTCAGCCCCAGCGCGTACACCGGCCGCGGGCGCAGGCGCAGCCATATGAACAGCACGGCGACGGCGGTGGCCGCGAGGCCGAACGCGTGCCAGAGCGGGACGGCCAGCGGTGCCGGACCGCTGCCGAGATGCTCCAGGACTGCGCCGGTGGCCCGGCCGAGCAGGCTGGTGAGCGCCCAGTTGTGCGGGGACACGGGGGTGTCCAGGGCGCCTATCCAGCCGTATCCCGTACCGGCGACGGCCGTCGCGACGACCGTCGTGACCCCGGCGGCGGCGGTCGTCGTCACCAGAGCGCGCGCCGGACCGCGGCCCGCCCTCATCTGGACGACCACGATCGCGAGCAGGCCGAGCGCGGCGGGTGCCTTGACGAGGGCGGCGAGCGTGACGAGCACGGCGCCCAGGACGGGCCACCGGCCCAGCGCCGCGACCAGGCCGACCCCGAGCAGGCCCAGCATGATCGCGTCGTTGTGGGCACCAGCGATCAGGTGCAGCAGCACCAGCGGGTTGAGGGCGCCCAGCCACAGCGCGGCGGCCGGGTCGGCGCCGCTGTGCCGGGCGAGCCGGGGCAGCGCGGCGGCCATCAGGGCAACGCCCAGCAGGGCGACCAGGCGCATCCCGACGAGCCCGGCGGGGAGTTCGCCGCGGGTCAGGCCGGACAGGAACGAGGCGAGGGCCAGGAACGCCGGGCCGTACGGTGCCCCGGTGTTCCGCCACACGGGGGCGACCTCGTCGGCCAGCGGACCGCCGAGCCGGGCGGGCCCGTGCGCGTACACGTCGATGTGCGCGTCGACCATGGCACCCTGCGCGAGGTAGCTGTACACGTCCCGGCTGAACAGCGGGGGCGCGAGCAGCAGCGGGGCCGCCCAGACGGCCAGGACGAGCAGCAGGGAGCGCGTGCTCGGCGGTTCGGTGCCGCGGACGAGGCGGCCGAGCAGCGCCCAGGCGGCTATCAGCAGGACGACTCCGAAGTACACCCCGACCAGGCCGAGAGCGGCTCGGGCCGAGGCGGCTGCCACGAGTTCCCGGACGGGCAGCGCCCCGGCCGTCTCACCGCCCAGGGCGAGGAAGGCGGTACCGGCCAGACCCAGCACCTGGCAGCGGCGGAGATCTACGGGGAAAGCCATGGCCAACACTCGGAAAGCGTGTCAGGGCAGGGTGGCCGGAAAGCGACACGATGCCCTCGGGGCGGAGACCGCGATGTGACCGGCACGTGGTCGGCGACGCGTCCCGGTGTCGACGAGTCTCCCTAGAACACGGACAGGCCCGTCAGCGTCGTGAATCGGTCCAGGGCCGCCACTCCCGCCACCGAGTTGCCGCGCTCGTCCAGCCCCGGGCTCCACACGCACAGCGTGCACCGGCCCGGTACGACCGCGATGATCCCGCCCCCCACACCGCTCTTGCCGGGCAGTCCGACCCGGTAGGCGAAGTCTCCCGCCGCGTCGTAGGTCCCGCAGGTCAGCATCACCGCGTTGACCTGCTTGGCCTGGCTGCGGGTGAGCAGCCGGCTGCCGTCGGCGCGGATGCCGTGCCGGGCGAGGAAGGAGGTGGCCAGGGCGAGGTCGGCGCAGGACGCGGTGACGGAGCACTGCCGGAAGTACTGATCGAGCAGGACCGGCACCGGGTTGTCGATGTTGCGGTACGACGCCATGAAGTGGGCGAGGGCGGCGTTGCGGTCGCCGTGGGCGGTCTCGGAGGCGGCGACCTCCTTGTCGAAGTCCAGGCCGGGGTTGCCGCTCTCGGCGCGAAGGAAGGCCAGCAGCTCTCCGGCCGCGTCTCCGCTACGGGTCTGGAGGCGGTCGGTGACGACCAGGGCGCCCGCGTTGATGAAGGGATTGCGCGGGATGCCGTTCTCGTACTCCAGCTGCACCAGCGAGTTGAACGGGTTGCCCGAGGGTTCGCGGCCCACGTGCTCCCAGAGTTCGTCGCCCTCGCGGGCCAGGTCGAGGGCGAGTGTGAAGACCTTGGTGATGGACTGCGCGGAGAAGGGCTCATGCCAGTCCCCCACCCCGTACACCGTGCCGTCCAGTTCGGCGACGGCCATGCCGAAGCTGCGCGGATCGCGGGCCGCGAGCGCCGGGATGTAGTCGGCGGGACGCCCGCGGCCGGGCGTCCGCCCCATCTCCTCGGCGATGCGCTCCAGGACCGGCAGATAGGTGAGGGACGACGTCGTTGTCATGATCACTATTGTGCCTCCGGGCCGCTCCCGGCGCGTGGTCGCGGGTGCGTGTTCGCAGGTCGGGCGGCGGGTGCGCCGCTGCCCGCGACGATCTCGGGACGCAACAGGTCCGCGAGCGTATCGGCGGGCAACAGGCCCTTTTCCAGAACGAGTTCGGCCACACCCCGCCCGGTGACAAGGGCCTCCTTGGCGATGTCGGTGGCCGCCGTGTACCCGATGTGCGGGTTGAGTGCGGTGACCAGTCCGATGGAGTTCTCGACGCTCGCGCGCAGCGCCTCGGTGTTGGCGGTGATCCCGTCCACGCACCGCTCGGCGAGCGTGACGCAGGCGTTCCGCAGGTGGGTGATGCTCTCCGAGAGGGAGTGCAGGATGACCGGCTCGAACGCGTTGAGCTGGAGCTGGCCCGCCTCGGCGGCCATGGTGATGGTGACGTCGTTGCCGATCACCTCGAAGGCGACCTGGTTGACGACCTCGGGGATCACCGGGTTGACCTTCCCGGGCATGATGCTCGAACCGGCCTGCACCGGCGGCAGGTTGATCTCCCCGAGGCCGGCACGCGGGCCCGAGGACAGCAGCCGCAGGTCGTTGCAGCCTTTGGAGAGCTTGACCGCGATCCGCTTGAGCACGCCGGACATCTGGACGAAGGCCCCGCAGTCCTGGGTGGCCTCGACCAGGTTGGCCGCGGTCACCAGGGGCAGCCCGGTGATCTCGGCCAGGTGCCGGCGGGCGGACTCGGCGTACCCGGCGGGGGCGTTGAGCCCGGTGCCGATCGCCGTGGCCCCCAGGTTGATCTCGTGGATCAGCTCGGCCGCTTCCGCCAGCCTGCTGCGGTCCTCTTCGAGCATGACCGCGTACGCCGAGAACTCCTGCCCGAGGGTCATGGGCACCGCGTCCTGGAGCTGGGTACGGCCCATCTTCAGGACCTCCCGGAACTCGACGGCCTTGCGGGCGAAGGAGTCCTGCAGCTGCGCCATGGCCCTCAGCAGCCCGCGCACCGCGAAGACCGTCGCGATCTTGACGGCGGTCGGGTAGACGTCGTTGGTGGACTGGCCGAGGTTGACGTCCTCGTTGGGGTGCAGATGCGCGTACCGGCCCTTGTCGTGCCCCAGCAGTTCCAGCGCGCGGTTGGCGACGACCTCGTTCGCGTTCATGTTGGTCGAGGTGCCGGCGCCGCCCTGGACGACGTCCACCACGAACTGGCCGTGCAGTTTGCCGTTCCGGATCTCACGGCAGGCGGCGACGATCGCGGCCGCCTTCCGCGGCTCCAGCAGGCCGAGTTCCTCGTTGGCGAGGGCGGCGGCCTCCTTGACGGCGGCCAGGGCGTCGATCAGGTGCGGGTAGGCGGAGATCGGCGTGCCGGTGATGGGGAAGTTCTCCGTCGCGCGCAGGGTGTGGATGCCCCAGTACGCGTCGGCGGGGACGTCGCGGTCTCCGAGCAGGTCGTGTTCGCTCCGGGTGGCGGCGGTCATGAGGGTGCGGCCTCTTTCCGAGGGGTAAGGACGAGCGCCCCGAGGGGGCGGGGGGGAACCGCGCGGCCGGCCGGAAACGGCCCGCAGATCGGGAACGTGGCTGCCGGGCGGAGCGCGAGGTCCGGTCGTCGAACTCCCGTCGTCCGTCCGGAGGACGAGCCCTGCGGCGTCATGGGGGTCCCCTGCTCGAGCGAAGCCGACAGCTGGGGGAGCGTGCTCTCGGCGTGCCGGGCGCAGGCCCTCGTACCGGATGTACTCGGGCCTGTGCCCGGTGCGGCGAGCGGGGGTCCCCCTGCTCGAAGCGGTTGGGGGAGCGTGCATGGCGTCGCCGGGCAGCCGGGAGTCCGACGGCAAGGCCTAGGCGCAGGCCGTCAGCGGCACCGGGTCCAGCGCGCGGACCGGCCGTACACACCCGACCGGCTCCCCGCCGCCGAGCAGCGGCTCGCCCCCCAACCCCGTGAGGAGCTCGGGGCCGACCCCCGCGCGGGCGAGGGCGGCGGCGGCCCCCCGGACGCG
>NZ_JBHYKH010000511.1:0-1294 GCF_042741275.1 Streptomyces sp. NPDC058964 | reverse complement strand
CCGCTACCCGGGTGTGGCGGGGGGGGCCCCCCCCGGGGGGGGCGGGGGGGGGGGCGGCCACGGGGCGGGGGGCGCGATCGGCGCCGTCGGCGATCTTCACGGCGACGGCGCGGCCGTCCGGCAGTGCCGCGACCTGGACGCCCTCGAAGCCGTCCTTGGCCAGCAGGCCGGGCACGGCCCGCATCAGCGCGGCCACGTCACGGCCGGAGCCGGAGGCCATCTCGGCGTGCTCGCGCATCGCGTCGGCCACCCGGGCCTCGGGAGTGCCGGGCGCCGCGGTGGTGATGCGGGCGACCGCGCGGGCCAGTCCGTGCAGGGAGACTGAGAACAGCGGGGCGCCGCAGCCGTCGACCGTCACGCGGGCGACGCTCTGGCCGGTGAGGTCCTCGACGGTCCCGGCGATCGCCCGCTGGAGGGGGTGGGCCGGGTCGAGGTAGTCGTCCAGGGACCAGCCGTTGAGCTTCGCGGTCCAGAGCATCGCCGCGTGCTTGCCGGAGCAGTTCTGGGCGAGCCGGGACGGCAGCCGGCCCTCGCGCACCCAGGCGTCCCGGACGGCGGGGTCGTAGGGCATGTCGGGCACGTTGCGCAGGTCGTCCTCGCAGAGGCCGGCCAGGTCGAGGATGCGCCGGGTGCCGGCGAGGTGGTGCTCCTCGCCGGAGTGGCTCGCGGCCGCCAGCGACAGCAGCTCGCCGTCGAGCGGTAGCCCGGCCCGCAGCATGGCCACGGCCTGGACGGGCTTGAGGGCCGAACGCGGGTAGAAGGCGGCCTCGATGTCGCCGAGCTGGAACCGGACCTGGCCGTCGGCGCCGAGGACGACGACGGAACCGTAGTGGATGCCCTCCACGACCCCGCCGCGTATCAGGTGGGCGACGGGGGCGTGGAGGGGCTCACGGACAAGGGGTGCGTCCGCGGGAGAAGTGCTGTACATCACTGCCTGGATCACTGGTGGGTTGGAGTGGACCGGCGCGGGGTTCACGCGTCGGCTCCGGCGGACTTGCGCGCTGTGCGGCCGCGGATGGCGTACCAGCCGGCGACCAGCGCCCCGACGATCGGCGGCAGGTACGGCACTGTGGTGCCTCCGGCGCCGCCGTCGGCGTACGTGAGGACCGGGACGGAGGCCGGGCAGGCCGGCATCACGTGTTCGGTCCAGGGGGAATCCGGCAGTCGACGGCCGGGCCGCGTTGGCCCGGCCCGGTGGGTCTTCCCCCGGTAGAGCCGGTGTCACAGCAAGATCTGTGTCTTATACACAAATCCCATCCCACCAGTCATGGAACAAAGTCGGGTGTGGGCGTGG
>NZ_JBHYKH010000510.1:6124-6523 GCF_042741275.1 Streptomyces sp. NPDC058964 | reverse complement strand
TGACCCGGCCGCCACCGCCCCCCCGCCCGGGGGGGCGGGCGACCCGCTGGCGGGGGGCGCCGGGGGGGGGGGGGGCGACGGGTCCGGCGCCACGGCCGACCCGTCCGCGACCGCGGGCGACCAGTCGGGCACCGGCGACCAGTCCGGTACGGGCGACCAGTCGGGCACCGGCGACCAGTCCGGTACGGGCGACCAGTCGGGCGTGGGCAGCGGCACGGGCACCGGTGACCAGTCCGGGACCGGCGCGGACAACGGCACCGGCACCGAGACCCACTGATCGGCCCCACCAGCGGTTCCGGCCGACGGTGGACGGGGGGGGGCCCCCGGGCGGGGGGCGCGCCCGCCGGGGCGCGAGGCGGGGGGCGCGGGGGGCCGCGCGCGCCGCGCCCGCCCCCCCCC
>NZ_JBHYKH010000510.1:564-6114 GCF_042741275.1 Streptomyces sp. NPDC058964 | reverse complement strand
ACGGGTGCCCAGTCCGGGACGGGGGCGCACACCGCCACCGCACCCGACACCCCCTGAGCGGCCCCACCCGCGTGTCCGGCCGAGGGTGGACGTTCCGGCCCTCCGGCGGGAGGGCCGGACCGCGTCGTCATGAGCCGGGGATGCGGGGGACCGGCGGCTCGCACTCCCGCGCCCGCAGCAGCAGCACCGCCACGTCGTCGACCCGGTCCCGTGCGGCCACGCTGTGCCGGACCAGCTCGTCGGCCAGCTGCTCCAGCGGCTGGTCCCCGATCCTGGCCAGCAGTTCACCGAGGTCGGCCAGAGCGTCCTCGATGTCGACGCCGGGCGACTCGATGAGGCCGTCGGTGTAGAGGACGAGGACCGAGCCGGGGGAGAAGTCGACCTCCGTCGTCGGGTACGTCGCCTCCGCGTCGATGCCCAGCAGCGGGCCGCCGGCCAGGTCCAGGACCCGCACCCGCCCGTCCGGCCGCCTCAGCAGCGGCGGCGGATGCCCCGCCCGGGCCATCACGGCCCGGCCGTGCGCCGGGTCGAGCCGCAGGTACAGACAGCTCGCGAACAGATCTGCACCGAGGTCCACCAGCAGCCGGTTGGTGCTGCTCATGACGTCCTCCGGCGCCTGACCGCCGGTCGTGAACGCGCGCACCCCGGTGCGGATCTGTCCCATCAGCCCGGCCGCGGTCACGTTGTGCCCCTGGACGTCCCCGATCACCGCCGCGGCCAGCGGCCGCGTGGGCACCAGGTCGTAGAAGTCGCCGCCGATCTCCATGCCCTGCGTGGCCGGCAGATAGCGCGCGGCCGCCTCGATACCGGGCGGCGGCACCAGCGAACGAGGCAGCAGCGCCGCCTGCAGACCGTGCGCCAGCTGGTTCTTGGCGTCGTACAGCAACGCCCGCTCCAGGGCCTGCGCGATGAGCCCGCCCAGGCTCGTCAGGACGGCCCGCTCGTCCGCGGGGAACACATGCGGCTCCGCGTAGGCGAGCACACACGTCCCCACCGGCCGCCCGGAGGCGATCAGCGGCAGGTAGGCCCAGGCCGCGAAGTCGCCGGGCAGGCCGCTCTGCTCCGGATACAGCCGGTCCAGCTGCGGCCGGGAGTCGAAGAACGCGGGCACCCCGCTGGTGAGGACGTGCGTGCCCGGCATCCGCTCGGACAGCGGCGTGCCGTCGAACCGCTCGACGAGGTGGGGGTTGGCGTACCCGCGGTGCCCGAGCACGTGCAGCCGCCCGGCCTGCGACCGGCACAGCACCACGGCCTGGCTGCCCACGGCCGGCACGATCTCGTCCGCGACCAGCTGCACCACGTCCTGCACGCCCACCGCCTCCGTCAGCGCGCCGGCCAGGCTCAGCACCTGGGAGATGGTGACCAGACGGGACGGACCCGCGCCGGTCTGCGGCGCGCCGCGCGCCATCTCCGCCACCGCCCGGGCCCGTGAGATGCGCACGCTCAGCCCGGTGGTGCTCGGGTAGAGCCGGAACGACAGCCAGTCGCCCGGAGGGCGCAGCGCCACGAACGACGTCACGTGCTGGCTGATCAGCGCGGCCCGGTAGCGGTCCTCGTACATCGGGTCGTTCAGCCAGGGCACCGAGGCCCACAGATGGGTGCCGAGCAGCCGGCCGGTCTCCGTCCCGAGGAGTTCGGCCGCCGCCGCGTTCGCGAACCCGACCCGGCCGTGCAGATCCAGCGACACCAGCCCGTACGGCAGCCGCGCCACCATCCGCGCGGCCTCGACCGCGCCCAGCGTGCCCGCCACGCCGGTCACGGTCGCCGCCAGCAGGTCCGGTTCCGGATGCACCGGGCGGTTGTCCTCGGCGGCCCGCTCCAGCCGTGCCGCGAGCCGGTCGCAGGCCGCCGTGAGATGCTCCCGCTCCCGCTCGGACAGGTCCGGCGGATGAGAGCCGGGCCAGGTCACGAAGACGGCGCCGTACACCCCGTTCGCGGTGGCCAGGGGCAGCGCGGCCAGGGCGAAGGGATAGGGCAGGACCACCGCGATACGGGGGTAGCGGCGGGCCATGTCGTCCTCGCCGCCCACCCAGATCAGCCGCCGGCAGCGGACCGCCTCCGCGACCGGGATCGGCGCGCTCAGCCCCACCCGCTCCCACGGCGCCGCGAACGCCCGCGGCAGCCCCGCCATCACCGCCATCTCCAGTACCGGTTCGCCGGAGGCCAGCAGGTACACCGCCCCGGAGTGCGCGTGGACCTCGTCCATCATCGCCGCCAGCGACAGCGACAGCAGCGGCCGTCCCACTCGCGCCCCGGTGGCCGCCGACGCCTGCGCGGGCGTCTGCCCGTCGGACACGCCGACCACCTCCTCGCACGGCCGCGCGTCGCCCCCCAGGGGTCAAGGCTCTCTCCTGGCGGCGCGCCGCGCACGGCGAGCGGGCCGCGGCCGGGCACACCGGCCCCCGCGACCTGCCCGTGGACCGGGGCGCGACCCCCGCCGTCGGCGGGCCGCGCGCGTACCCCGTCCGGTCCGGCCCATGCCCCCGCAGTCGAAGCGTGAGGCGGCACACGGGCGCCGAGCGTGCGCCCCCGCGCACCCCGATGGCCGGATCTCCGCGTCCACGAACGGTCACAGACGCCAACAATGGGGCACGCGTTCACCACGTGGAACCGAAGCGCGGCGAGCTGGAGGGGCGGCAGTGATCCGGGTACTTCTGGTGCACGACTCGTGTCTGGTGCGATCGGTACTGGCGGAGTGGCTCGGCCGGGAACCCGGCCTGGGCGTGCACGACACGCCGTGGCACAGCGCGTCCGGGCAGGTGCTTTCCCTGCGGCCGGACGTGTGCGCCGCGGACCTCGAGTGCTCGGACCCCCAGGGCGCACCCCCGCTCGCCGACCTGCGCGCGGCAGGCCCCGGCCCGACACCACCGCGCCTTCTCGTGCTTGCCAGTGCGAACAGACCCGGGCTGCTCAAGCGGGCGGCCGAGGCGGGGGCGCTCGGGTACGTCGACAAGGCGGGCCCGCCGGAGCGGCTGGTGGGCGCGATCCGGCGGGTCGCCGAGGGAAGACGCTTCGTCGACGAGTCCCTGGGGTTCGGCTTCCTCAAGGCCGCCGAGATGCCGCTGACGCGACGCGAGCTGAGCGTGCTGTCGCTGGCGGCCGGGGGAGCGTCCGTCGCGGAGATCGCCGGGAGCCTGCACCTGTCCCACGGCACGGTGCGCAACTACATGGCGGCGATCACCCGCAAGACCGGGGCGCGCAACCGCATCGACGCCATACGCATCTCACGGGGCGAGGGGTGGCTCTGACGGCGCGGCAGCCGGCGCGGGCGTCCAGCCGCCGACCAGGTCCCGGTACGGCGAGGACGTCCGCAGCAGCTCGTCATGGGTGCCGTACGCGGTGCACCGCCCGTCCATGACCAGGATCCGGTCCGCCCGCCGCGCCGAGCTGATCCGGTGGGCGACGACCACGAGGGAACCGCCCGGACGCTGCGCGAACGCGAGCTCCGCCCTCGCCTCCGCCTCAGGATCGAGATGGCAGGTCGCCTCGTCGAGCAGGACGAGCGGCGCGTGCGACAGATGGGCCCGGGTCAGCGCGATCAGCTGGCGTTCGCCCGCGGACAGCGCGGCCGGGTCCACCCGGGCCGAGGGCCCGCCCAGCGACTCCAGCAGCGGTGCGACCGCGGCCCGGCGCGCGGGGACCCCCCGGGCGGGGGCGCCCCCCCGCGACTCCAGCAGCGGTGCGAGCCCGACCGCCCCGGCGGCCGCCAGCAACTCGCCCTCCGGCACCGGGCCCGCCCGGAAATACCCGAGGTTCTCGGCGAGGGTGCCGGTGAACACGTACGCCTCCTGCGGGACGAGCACCCGCAGGGAGAGGGCTCCGGCCCCCGGCACGGCGTGCCCGCAGATCCGGATCCGCCCCCGTGCGGGTTCCAGCAGTCCGGCGACCAGGGCGGTGAGCGTCGACTTGCCGATACCGCTGGGCCCGACGACGGCGAGACGGCCTCCGTGCGGCACGGTGAGGTCGAGGCCGTCGAGGATCGGCTCACGGGCGGTTCCGTAGGCGAAGGTGACGGAGGTCAGGTCGAGCGCGGCCCGTTCCCGGCGGGGGCTTGCGGTGTGGTGGTCGGTGGCGATCGGGCCGTTGGCCTGCGGGTCGGGGTTCGGTGCCGTGCGGTGCGGCGGGGTTCCGGGTGCTCCGAGCGGGCCGGCGGGGAAGGGGGCCGCCGGTCGCGGGTGTTCGGCCGGTCCCGGGCGTGGGATGCCGGTGGCGTGCGGATCGGTACGGCTCCGTCCCGCATGATCCCCCGAGGCTCCCGTTGCCCCGTGCCCGGCGTCTCCTGCCCCGAGGAAGGCCGCGGTGGCCGCTCCCGGGGCGTCCGGGCCGGCCGGAACCGGAGTGCCCCCGTCGCCCGGGGCCGCGGGCGACCGGAGCAGGCGGCGCAGGACGACCGTCAGGCGGGCGCCGCTCGTGCCCACACCGTGGACGAGGTTCTGGAGCGCGGGCAGGAGCGACTGCGTGACATAGGCGAGGGCGCCGACCAGGTCACCCGGGGTGACACCGTGGCCGAGGAGCCAGGGCGCGGCGGCCAGGAGCAGGACGCCCGGCAACTGGCCGCCGACGGCGAGGGACGCCACCCGCAGGACGCCCCAGTGGGCCAGCGAGCGGGCGGCGTGCAGTTCCGCGTCGACCAGCGACCCGGTCCGGGTGGCGACGTGCCGCTCCGCCCCGGCCGCCGTGATGTCCCGCAGTCCCGGGCAGACCGTGCCCAGGTCCGCCGCGAGGGCCTCGTCGGCGAGGAGCAGGGCCTCCTGCCGGCGGGCCAGGGGGCGCAGCGTGACCGCGAACAGGCCCAGACCGGCGGCCAGCGGAGGTACGACGACCAGCAGGAGCGGCGGGGCCAGCGAGCCCAGTCCGACGAGCGCGCCCAGCGCCGTGAAAACGAAGGAACGGGACACCATCACCAGACCGGCGAGGGTGTCCCGCGCGATCTCCACCTGCTGGGTGAGCGCCGACAGCACCCCGCCGTCCGCCTCCCGCACCCCGCGCGCCACCACCCGCTCCACGAGCCGGTCCCGCACCGGCTCGACCAGCGCCGCGACCACCCCGTACACCCGCCCGGTCCCGTACGCCCCCACCACGACCCCGGCCCCGGCCCACGCGAGCCACAACAGCCCGGCCCCGGCACGCCCCGCCAGGAATCCCCGGTCCAGGGCGCGGGCCAGCGCGTACCCGACGAGGAAGGTCTGCGCCGCCTCCAGCACCGACCACGCGCCGAGCCGTACGAGCACCCGACGGCGGTCCCGCAGGAAGCGGGCCACGGCCCGGAGCCGGCCGTGGCGTCCCGCCCGGCCGGTCACCGACGTGCCCCATCCGGTGAGGCGTCCCCGTCGCAGACCCCGAACACCGCCCGGTATTCGGGGTCCCGCCACAGCTCCTCGTGCGTCCCCACCGCCCGCACCCGCCCTCCGTCCAGCCAGGCCACCGCGTCGGCCAGGGCCGCCGTCGCCGCCCGGGGGGCGCCCCGAAAACGGGGGGGGGGGGGGGGCCCCGCCCGCCGCGCCCCGGGGGTGTGGGGCGCCCCGGGCGGGGGCCCGCGGGGGAGGGCGG
>NZ_JBHYKH010000510.1:0-554 GCF_042741275.1 Streptomyces sp. NPDC058964 | reverse complement strand
CACCCCCCTGGCCCCCGGGGCGCCCGGGGCCGGGGGGGCGGCGGGGGCCGCGACGAGAAGACGGGTGGCGCGGGTGTCCCCGGCCGGCAGCGCCCGGGTGATGTGGCGCTCCGTGACCGTGTCCAGGCTGGAGAGGGCGTCGTCGAGGATCAGCAGGCGGCCGCCGTGGGCGAAGGCGCGGGCGAGGCCGAGGCGCTGGGACTCGCCGCCGGACAGGGGAGCGTGGGCGCAGGCGGTGGCGTAGCCGTCGGGGAGGCGGCGGACGAAGTCGTCGGCGCGGGCCCTGCGGGCGGCCTCCGTGACACGGGCGGACGGGGGAGCGTCCAGTCCGAGGGCGATCGTGTCCGCGATCGTCGTGCCGAGCAGGGCCGGGCGGTCGAAAGCATGGGCGACCGCGCCGCGCAGGTCGTCGTGGGTGAGGTCGGGCAGGGGCACCCCGTCGAGCAGGACCTCGCCCGCGTCCGGGTCGGCCAGCCGGCCCGCCAGGGCCGCCAGCAGGGACTTGCCGGTGCCCGAGCGGCCGACCCCGGCCAGCGTCGTGCCGCCCGGCCCCA
>NZ_JBHYKH010000509.1:0-6524 GCF_042741275.1 Streptomyces sp. NPDC058964 | reverse complement strand
AGTGCGTTGGGATCTACGACGCGGCCGCGTCTTACCTCGTGGGATCGGGTCTCGGCCGATGTCAGTGGTGTCACGTAGGCTCGCAGGTGACGCAAGACGAGTGGATGCGGAACGAGGGAGGGGGCCCACGTGCTCATCGACACCTACGGCCGAGTGGCCACCGACCTGAGGGTGTCCCTCACCGACCGGTGCAATCTGCGCTGCACCTACTGCATGCCGGAGGAGGGCCTGCAGTGGCTGGCCAAGCAGGACCTGCTCACGGACGACGAGATCGTCCGCCTGATCGACATCGCGGTCCGGACGCTGGGCATCACCGAGGTCCGCTTCACCGGCGGTGAGCCGCTGCTCCGCCCCGGCCTGGTCGGCATCGTCGAGCGCGTCGCCGCCCTGGAGCCGCGCCCCCAGACGTCCCTCACCACCAACGGCATCGGCCTCGAGCGCACCGCGAGCGCCCTGAAGGCGGCGGGCCTGGACCGGGTCAACGTCTCCTTCGACACCCTCCGCCCGGACGTCTTCAAGGCGCTCTCCCGCCGCGACCGCCACAAGGACGTCCTCGCGGGCCTCCGGGCCGCACGCGAGGCGGGCCTCACCCCGGTCAAGGTCAACACGGTCCTGATGCCGGGCCTGAACGAGGACGAGGCCCCGGACCTCCTGGCCTGGGCGATGGAGCACGACTACGAGCTGCGGTTCATCGAGCAGATGCCCCTGGACGCCCAGCACGGCTGGAAGCGCGAGGGCATGGTGACGGCCGGAGACATCCTGGCCTCCCTGCGCACCCGCTTCGAGCTGACGCCCGAGGGCGCGGGGGAGCGCGGCTCGGCACCGGCCGAACGCTGGCTGGTCGACGGCGGCCCGCACCGCGTCGGCGTCATCGCCTCCGTCACCCGCCCGTTCTGCGCGGCCTGTGACCGCACCCGCCTCACTGCCGACGGCCAGATACGGACGTGCCTGTTCGCGAGGGAGGAGACGGACCTGCGCGCCGCCCTGCGCTCCGGCGCCCCCGACGAGGAGATCGCCCGCATCTGGCGACTGGCGATGTGGGGAAAGAAGGCCGGATCCGGTCTGGACGACCCGTCCTTCCTGCAGCCCGAGCGACCGATGTCGGCGATCGGCGGCTAGCTCCCGCCGGGAGGTCGGGCCCCCTCCGCCGTCTCCCACTCGGTCAGCAGGACGACGTCCTTCAGGAACCCGCGCACCCCGAGGAACTGCGAAAGATGCTCGCGGTGCTCCTCGCACGCGAGCCACGTCTTGCGCCGGTCCGGCGTGTGGATCTTCGGGTTGTTCCAGGCGAGCACCCATACGGCGTCGGCGCGGCAGCCCTTGGCGGAGCAGATCGGGGTCTCGTCACTCACGGGGTTCGTCTCACAGGAATGCGTTCAGAAGCGCTGCAAACAAGGCGACGCCGAGCAGCCACGGGGGGAGCTGCCCGGCGTCGGTCCGTCGCTCCGACGGGGGATGCGGAGCGCGTACGCAGTATGTCACGGGTAACCCGTCGCCCGGCACTGGAACTGCACGATTGATCTGAGCTTTTCTTGAGCTTGGTGCGGAGTCGCCATCCGTTTACCGGACATCCGAGATCCTCACGCAGGGTCCGGCCGCTCACCGCGAACCTTCGCCCCCGGACCGGTCGGCGCGTCCTGCGGGACGGATTCCGTGTGCGCGTCCTCCGCCCGGGGCGGCGTGATCATCGGCCGGGTGGGAGCGGCCACGAACGTCGACGGAAGGGAGGGCGGCTTCTCCCGGCCGGCGTTGGCGATCACCACGGCGACGTAGGGGAGCAACGCGCCGAGTACCAACGCCACGATCGCGACGTGCCGTTCGACGTTCCAGAGGGTGGCCGCGAGGATCACCGAGATGGTACGGACCGACATCGAGATGATGTACCGGCGCTGTCTGGCGCGCACGTCCTCGGCCAGGCCCGTCCGGGCTCCGGTGATCCGGAACACCTCGGCGTTGCCTCCGCCACGCTGCTTCCGCATCACATTCCACCATCCGCCCGCATCGGACTGTCCCCGGCCCACAAACGCTCCCCGCTCGGTCGGGGAACCGGGCCGGGACGCATTCAACGTTACGCCGCACCTCCGCCGCCTTCGAGACCGGGTCGCCTCCTGCCTGGGCGAACGTCCTGCGCCGTGCTCCGTACGGGCGTGCGCCGATCGGCCGTACCCGAAATGCGCCGTACGGCGGACGGCCCGACACTGACCGTAAAGCTCACGTCGATCCGTACGAGGAGGCAGCCATGGGCTGGTTGTGGGCGATCATCGTGGGTTTCGTGCTGGGCCTGATCGCCAAGGCGCTCATCCCGGGCAAGCAGCACAGTCCCCTCTGGCTGGTCACGATCTTCGGCATCCTGGGCGCGGTCGCCGGCAACGCGATCGCGAGTGCGTTCGGCGTCGCCGAGACCCGGGGCATCGACTGGACCCGCCACCTCTTCCAGCTCATCGCCGCGATCATCATCGTCGCCCTCGGCGACATGGCCTACATGGCGTTGTGGGGGAGCAAGAAGCAGCGGGTCTGACGGCGGACACACCGAAGGGCGGCTCCCGGAGAGGGAACCGCCCTTCGGCGTGCATCACGCGCCCGTGACCTCGACCGCGGCCAGGTTCTTCTTGCCCCGGCGCAGCACCAGCCAGCGTCCGTGCAGCAGGTCCTCCTTGGCGGGGACCGCGTCCTCGGCGGTGACCTTCGCGTTGTTCACGTAGGCACCGCCCTCCTTGACCGTGCGCCGCGCGGCCGACTTGCTCGCCACCAGGCCCACCTCGGCGAACAGGTCCACGACCTGGCCGAGCTCGTCGACCCGGATGTGCGGCACCTCGGACAGGGCCGCGGCCAGCGTCCTGTCGTCGAGGTCCGTCAGCTCGCCCTGACCGAACAGCGCCTTGGACGCGGCGATCACGGCGGCCGTCTGGTCGGCACCGTGCACCAGCGTCGTCAGCTCCTCGGCCAGCGCCCGCTGGGCGGCCCGCGCCTGCGGACGCTCCTCCGTCTGCCTCTCCAACTCCTCCAGCTCCTCGCGGGACTTGAAGGACAGGATCCGCATGTAGGTCGAGATGTCCCGGTCGTCCACGTTCAGCCAGAACTGGTAGAACGCGTACGGCGTCGTCATCTCCGGGTCGAGCCAGATGGCGCCGCCCTCGGTCTTGCCGAACTTGGTGCCGTCCGCCTTGGTCATCAGCGGCGTGGCCAGCGCGTGCACGCTCGCGTGCGGCTCCAGCCTGTGGATCAGGTCCAGACCGGCCGTGAGGTTGCCCCACTGGTCGCTGCCGCCCTGCTGGAGCGTGCAGCCGTACCGCCGGAACAGCTGCAGGAAGTCCATGCCCTGCAGGATCTGGTAGCTGAACTCCGTGTAGCTGATGCCCTGGTCGGACTCGAGACGGCGGGCCACCGAGTCCTTGGTCAGCATCTTGTTGACGCGGAAGTGCTTGCCCATGTCCCGCAGGAACTCGATCGCGGTCAGACCCGCGGTCCAGTCGAGGTTGTTGACCATGACGGCCGCGTTCTCGCCCTCGAAGGACAGGAACGGCTCGATCTGGGCACGCAGCCTGTCCACCCAGCCGGCGACCGTCTCCGGGTCGTTCAGCGTGCGCTCGGCGGTCGGGCGCGGGTCGCCGATCAGACCCGTGGCGCCGCCGACCAGCGCCAGCGGCCGGTGCCCGGCCTGCTGGAGCCGGCGGACGGTCAGCACCTGGACCAGGTGCCCCACGTGCAGGGACGGCGCGGTCGGGTCGAAGCCGCAATAGAACGTGACGGGACCGTCCGCGAGCGCCTTGCGCAATGCGTCCTCGTCAGTGGACAGGGCGAACAGCCCGCGCCACTTCAGCTCGTCGACGATGTCCGTCACGGTTCTCGCGTCTCCTTGGTGATCTCGGGGCAGCCGGGTGACAGCCGGCTGCGAATGCCTACGAGGTTATACGCCCTGGCTGACAGAGCTCATATTGAAGTCCGGCACCCGCAGCGAGGGCATCGCAGCCCTAGTGAACCAGTCGCTCCACTCCCTGGGCAGCGTCTTTTCCGTGCGCCCGGCCTCCGTCGCCCGCCCCAGCAGGTCCACCGGCGACTCGTTGAACCGGAAGTTGTTCACCTCGCCGGTCACCTCGCCGTTCTCGACGAGGTACACGCCGTCCCTGGTCAGGCCCGTCAGCAGCAGCGTCGCAGGGTCGACCTCACGGATGTACCACAGGCAGGTCAGCAGCAGGCCGCGCCCGGTGGCGGCGACCATCTCCTCCAGGGAGCGGTCCGCGCCGCCGTCCAGGATCAGGTTTCCGCCCGCCGGGGCCACCGGCAGCCCGGTCAGGCCCGCGCTGTGCCGGGTGGTCGTCAGATGCTTCAGCTCACCGTCGCCGACCCACTCGACCGCGCCCACCGGCAGCCCGTTGTCGAACACCGACTGGTCGCCCCCGGAGGAGTGCGCGACGACGAACGGGGCGCACTCCAGTCCCGGCTCGTTCGGATCGCTGCGCAGGGTCAGCGGCAGCCCGGTCAGCCGCTCGCCCAGACGGGTGCCGCCGCCGGGCTTGGAGAACACCGTCCGTCCCTCGGCCGCGTCCCGGCCCGACGCCGACCACAGCTGGTAGATCATCAGGTCGGCCACGGCCGTCGGTGGCAGGAGCGTCTCGTAACGGCCCGCGGGCAGCTCCACACGCCGCTCGGCCCAGCCGAGGCGCACGGCCAGCTCGGTGTCGAGCGCGCCCGGGTCGACGTCCTTGAAGTCCCGGGTGGAGCGCCCCGCCCACGCCGAGCGCGTACGGTCCGGGGACTTGGCGTTGAGCTCCAGCGTGCCGTTGGGCTGGTCGTGCCGCAGCCGCAGACCCGTCGACGTGCCCAGGTACGTGGAGACGAGCTCGTGGTTGGCGAAGCCGTACAGCTCACGGCCGCCCGCACGCGCGCGTGCGAAGGCCTCGCCGAGCGCCGGGGCGAAGTCCGCGAACACCGCGGAGGAGGTCTCGGCGGGAGCGTCCGTGAAGTCCGGCGACGCCGGCACGCCGGTGACCAGCGGCTGCGCGTCCTCGGCGGGCCCGGCGCCGCGTGCGGCGGCCTCCGCGGCCCGGACCAGGGGCTCCAGCTCCTCCGCGGTCACGGCCGAGCGGGAGACGACACCGGAGGCGGCGCCCTCCTTGCCGTCCACGGTCGCCACGACCGTGAGCGTGCGCCCGCGGGTGACACCGTTCGTGGTCAGCGCGTTGCCCGCCCAGCGCAGGTTCGCGGTCGAGTGCTCGTCGGCGATGACGACGCACCCGTCGGCCCGGGACAGCTCCAGAGCGCGCTCGACGATCTCGTGCGGCTTGTGCGCCTTGCTGGTACGCGCGCTCATCGACCGGCCTCCTGGGTGGTGTTGAGGATGTTGACGCCCTTGAAGAGAGCGGAGGGGCACCCGTGCGACACGGCGGCCACCTGCCCCGGCTGGGCCTTGCCGCAGTTGAAGGCACCGCCCAGGACGTATGTCTGCGGGCCGCCCACGGCCGCCATCGAGCCCCAGAAGTCGGTGGTGGTCGCCTGGTAGGCCACGTCCCGCAGCTGACCGGTGATCCGGCCGTTCTCGATCCTGAAGAAGCGCTGACCGGTGAACTGGAAGTTGTAGCGCTGCATGTCGATGGACCAGGACCGGTCCCCGACGACGTAGATGCCGCGGTCCACGCCCCCGATGAGGTCCTCCGTGGACAGCCCGGCCGGATCCGGCCGCAGCGACACGTTGGCCATGCGCTGCACGGGCACATGTCCGGGGGAGTCGGCGTACGCGCACCCGTTGGACCGCTCGAAACCGGTCAGCTTCGCGATGCGCCGGTCCAGCTGGTAGCCGACGAGCGTGCCGTCCTTCACCAGGTCCCAGGACTGCGCCTCGACGCCCTCGTCGTCGTACCCGACGGTCGCCAGACCGTGCTCGGCGGTGCGGTCACCGGTCACGTTCATCAGCTCGGAGCCGTACCTGAGCTTGCCCAGCTGGTCGAAGGTGGCGAAGGAGGTCCCCGCGTACGCGGCCTCGTAGCCGAGCGCCCGGTCCAGCTCGGTGGCGTGGCCGATGGACTCGTGGATGGTCAGCCACAGGTTGGACGGGTCGACGACCAGGTCGTACAGGCCCGCCTCCACGCTCGGTGCCCGCATCTTCTCGGCGAGCAGCTCGGGGATCTGCTCGAGCTCGCCCTCCCAGTCCCAGCCGGTGCCGGTGAGGTACTCCCAGCCGCGTCCGACCGGCGGCGCGATCGTCCGCATCGAGTCGAACTCGCCGCTCGACTCGTCGACCGACACGGCGGTCAGCTGCGGATGCAGCCGCACCCGCTGCTGCGTGGTCACGGTGCCCGCCGTGTCGGCGTAGAACTTGTTCTCGTGCACGGTGAGCAGCGAGGCGTCGACGTGGTCGACGCCGTTCGCCGCCAGCAGCCGGGAGCTCCAGTCCGTCAGCAGCGCCGACTTCTCCTCGTCGGGCACCGAGAACGCGTCTATCTCGTACGACGAGACCCAGGTCATCTCGGCGTGCACCGGGTCGCCGGCGAGCTCCACCCGCTCCTCCCACCCCGCCCCCTTTAACA
>NZ_JBHYKH010000508.1:6253-6528 GCF_042741275.1 Streptomyces sp. NPDC058964 | reverse complement strand
GCGGGGGGCGGGCCCCCCCGGCCCCCCCCCCCCCTCGAGCCCGCTCGCGCGCCCCCACGACCGGGACCGGGACGGCGAGCACGGGCGGGAGGAGCAGGGACGCGAGGCCGGCGACGGCGCCGACGACTTTCTCCCCAGTCGGCGTCGCCCGCCGCCCCGCCACCGTCGTCCGGCCGGCCGCTACCTTCCTCCCCAGTCGGCCGGGCGGCGCGCCCCGGGCCACACCGGCCCCGGCGGGTCCCACGGGCCCGCGGGCGGGACCGGTCACGCTCAAA
>NZ_JBHYKH010000508.1:0-6243 GCF_042741275.1 Streptomyces sp. NPDC058964 | reverse complement strand
CCACCTCGTCCCGTACGTCTCCCTGGTCCCAGGCGGCTTCACGTGAACGCTTCAACTCCCCTGGCACGGCTGTGCGAGCCTTACGCCATGCGGCTGCTGCTCATCGAAGACGACGACCGAATCGCCGGCCCCCTCGCCGAAGGACTGGGCCGCTACGGATACACCGTGGACCATGTCCGCACCGGTGCTGCCGGACTCGCCGACACCGCGGCCGCGCCGGACCTGGTGTTGCTGGATCTCGGACTGCCCGACATGGACGGCCTGGACGTCTGCCGCAGCCTGCGCGCCCGCTCCGCCGTCCCCATCATCATGATCACCGCCCGGGGCGAAGAAGCCGACCGCATCGTCGGCCTCGAACTCGGCGCCGACGACTACCTCGCCAAACCGTTCGGCGTGCGGGAGCTGATCGCCCGGATCCGCGCCGTCAACCGCCGCGCCGGAGCCCCCGCCTACCTGCCGAGCGGAACGCCCGAGAAGTCGGACACGCATCCGCCGGCCAACGGAGCCCAGCAACTGGGCCCTCTGGTCCTCAACCGCCGTACGCGCGAAGTCCGCCTCGACGGCCGGGAGGTGGCCCTGACACCGAGGGAGTTCGACCTGCTGGCCTACCTCGCGGAGGATCCCGGGACGGTGTACTCGCGCCAGCAGATCATGGACTCGGTGTGGGACCCGCACTTCTTCGGCCCCACCAAGACCCTTGACGCCCACGTCGCAGCCCTGCGCCGCAAGCTCAGCGATGCAGGCTGGGTCACCACGGCCCGCGGGGTCGGCTTCCGGCTCACCGTCCCCGGCGTCCACGCCGACGAGGCAGCCGGATGACGCGGCGCCTGCTGCTCAGCTACCTCGGCCTGGCCCTGCTCGTACTGGCCGGCCTGGAGATCCCGCTCGGTTTCATCTACGCCCGTGGCGAGACTTCCCGCGCCGCGCAGAGCGTGGAGCGGGATGCCTCCATGCTCGCGGAGGTGACCGAGGAGAACATCGAAAAGGGACACCTGGACGCGCTGCCCGACGTGATCGGCGACTACGCCACCCGCACCGGCAGCCGCGTCCTCGTCACCGACAAACAGGGCACTGTCCTGGCAGACTCCGACCCCGGCGGCCGCACCGGCATCAGCCTCGCCGCGCAGCCGGACATCGCCCGTGCCTTGACCAACCGGCCCACAGTCACCACCACGTCCGACAGTGACGGCAACGACGTCGTGTCGGCCACCATGCCCGGCTCCTCGGGCACCACCATCCGCGGCACACTGCGCCTGACCTACCCCCTGTCCGAGGTCACTGCCCATATCCATCGCATCTGGGGGGCCCTCGCCTTGGCCGGGGCCTGCATCCTCGCCGCGGTCGCGCTGGTCGCCTTCAGCCTGGCCCGGTGGATCACTCGCCCCCTGCGCACCCTGGAAGCTGCCACCTCCCAGCTCGCCGACGGCCAGCTCACCAACCCTCCCGACGCCACCATCGGCCCGCCGGAACTGCGCCGCCTGGCCGTTTCCTTCACTCACACCGCCACCCGCCTGCAGCACCTGCTCTCGTCACAGCAGGCATTCGCTTCGGAAGCCTCCCACCAGCTGAAAACTCCGCTCGCTGCGCTACGGCTGCGCCTGGAGAACTTCGAGCCCTACCTCGACCCACGCGCCCACCCCAGCCTGGACGAGGCCGTCGGCGAGGTCGAACGCCTCGGCCGCATGGTGCAGGGCCTGCTCGCCCTCGCCCGCCTGGAGAACACCGCCACCACCCCCGAACCCGTCGACTTGGACGCCGTGCTGACCGACCGGGTCGCGATGTGGGAGCCGCTGGCAGCCGAGCAGTACGTCGCCATCGACATCACCGGCCCTCCGGCCGGTCGCGTGTGGGCGATCCCGGGCGCCCTGGAACAGGTCATCGACAACCTTCTCGCCAACGCCCTGCGCGTCTCCCCGCCCAGCACCACCATCACCCTCCACCGCGTCCCCGGCACCGAACTCCACATCATCGACCAGGGACCCGGCATGAGCGAGGCCGACCGCGCACGCGCCTTCGACCGCTTCTGGCGCTCCTCTGACACCCACCACGACGGCACCGGCCTCGGCCTGCCCATCGTCCGCCACCTCATCGGCGCCTCCGGCGGCACCATCACCCTGCACCCCGCCCCCGGCACCGGCCTGGACGCCCACGTCCGGCTGCGCCCCGTCACCCCACGCCCGCGGCGCGGTCCGCGTACGGCGGGAGGCGGATCTCCTCTCCTCCGTCCGGAACCGCGAACGGCTGCCGTCAGCCGCGGCCCGCGATCTGGCTGAAGCTGGGCATGCCGAGGTCGATGGAGCGATTCGTTGTGGCGCTGTCGATCCGGGCGATCTTGTCCTGGGCGCCAGCGAGGCTGACCTGGAGCCCTTCGATTTCGCCGAGCCAGCCTTCGCGGGTGGCTTCGGCGATGCGGGCCAGGAGATCGTCTTGGATCTCGACCAGCCGGGGACGCGGGGCCGGGTCTGGTCGCAGGAGCGCGCAGCGGATGCGGGCTTCTCTGAACTTGCGCTGGTGAGGTGATCGCGTCAGGAACGCCCGTGTTCGCGGTGGAGTTCGTGGTAGCCGCGAAAGTCGAAGAAGCGCAGGCCGTCGATCACTGTTCCAGACAGGATTTCCGGCAGGGTCCATGGGTGGGGGGTGTAGTCGTCCGTTGCCACGCCTCCGTGCTCAAGCAGCAGAGCGATCATCTGGTGAACCTCTGCGGTGCCGTCGATCCGCCCGGAGATGTCGATCTGCACCGCCCAAGTGGGGTGATGTCCGATGGCCGCTTCGAGGATCGCAATATCCTCAGGATCCCAGTCGGAGAAGAGGTAGCCGGTCTGCTCATCGTCGGTGTCGATGTAGAGGTTGCCGTCCAGAGTCCACGGATGGCGCTGCTCGGGCAGATGCCGATCGAGCGAGGCAACGGTCTCAGCTCGCTCACCTGTGGGAAACACGAAGACAGTTCGCATGGGTTGGAGCGTAGGCAGTTCAGCTTTGTGGCGACCATGGATTTCAGGGACGGTGCCGGTCCGTCGACGCCGTGGTGGTGGTGCGGTCGGCGATGTCTGCGAAGGTCGGCATGCCGAGATCGACAGTGGAGAGTCGGCGGGCTGTTTCGGCATCGAGCTGGTCCAGCTTTCCCTGCGCGCCGGCGAGGCTGACCTGGAGGCCCTCGACTTGGCCCAGCCATCCTTCCCGCTTCGCCTCGGCGATCCGGGCGATCAGGTTGTCACGGGTGTTGGTCAGCCGTGACCGTTGAGCTGGATCAGGCCGGAGGAGCGAGCATCGGACACAAGCTTCTTTGAACTATCGCTTGGTTCCCTCCGAATGAGCTGTCGAGCTCATCCATGCCGGAGGCGCGGGCCTCACGACTTCAGCACAAGTGGGCGGTCTGGGTCGCTCCCTGTCCCATCTCCGACTCGGACGTCCGGGGCTACGGAATCCGGAAGCGGCGAGTCAAGGAGCGAATGGATGATCGCACCCGGCCGCGTCAACCCTTGCTGAGCACCCTCGTGGAGCACATGGAGAATCGGTACAGCCATCTCCACGCGCTCTTGGAACGAGCTGCTGATGCTGCCGGCGGAGCGACCATCACCGTCGACGGCTGTATCTACCAACGGCTGTGGAGCCGGGCCGATGAACGACGCGTCAGGCTCGGAGGGAACGCGAACGTCCGCGTCCGCGACCAAAGCAGCGGCAAGTCCATCAACGTCACGGCAGTCGAGGACGCCGCTTTCTGGGAGTGGGCGATCGTCGAAGTTCTCCGTCACTCGGGCGTCCGTATCGAAGAAGCACTCGAACTCACTCATCTCAGCATCCGGCAGTACCAGCGACCAAGCGGAGAAGTCATTACCCTACTCGTGGTCGCTCCATCCAAGAGTGACCGGGAACGCGTCATCCCCATGTCCGCGGAGCTATTCGGCGTCATCGCGTCCATCATCCGGCGCCACACGCGGGATGGCCGCACGATCCCACTGCTGCCCCGTTACGACCCTCACGAGCGCCGTAGCAGTGCGCCAATGCCGTTCCTGTTTCAACGGCGGATCGGAACAAACCACGAGGTCATCTCCGACACCACTGTCGTCAACATACTCAAACGCCGATGCGGCGAACTCGCAGAAGACCATCCCGCCTTCCACTCCGCCGACTTCACCCCACATGACTTCCGTCGACTCCTCGCTACCGACCTGGTGAATCACGGTCTCCCGACCCATATCGGCGCTGCCCTACTCGGCCACTTGAACTTGCAAACAACTCGTGGCTACGTCGCCGTGTTCAACGAAGACGTCGTCCGCCACTATCAAGGTTTTCTCGACCGGCGCCGCCAGGCCCGCCCCGCGGACGAGTACCGCCCGGTCACTGACACCGAGTGGCGAGGATTTGAAGAGCACTTCGACCACCGGAAAGTTGAGCTTGGCGGGTGCTCTCGGCCCTATGGCCCCGCTTGTCAACATGAGCACGCTTGTTTGCGATGTCCCGTGCTCAACATCAGCCCAAAGATGCTGCCTCGCCTCGACGAGATCGAGGCCGATCTGCTGGCTCGCCGGGCCCGTGCTGAGCAGGAGGGTTGGCTCGGAGAGATCGAGGGCATCGACCTCACGCTCACCTTCCTCTGTCAGAAACGCGAGGAGAGCCAGCGTCTGGCTCGCATCGCGCCGGTCAACCTCGGCATGCCTGGCCTCCGGCCCCCAGGGGCGTGACCCACTGACAGCTCGGCATCGCTGGTCCAGATGGCGGGGAAGGAGGAAGCCCCTGTCGAGATCGAGCTGCTCGTGGGTTGGAGCGAGGGCATCGACCTGACCCTCACCTTCGTCCGCATCAAACAGGCCGACGCAGCCCGACGCACCCGAAGGACCCCAGCGACCCGAAATGATCGGTCACGCTCACGGGCGCTTCGATCTCGCTGATAGATTCCTTCCGGTGAGCGCCCAGCCTGCGGCCACGCACCAGGGCGCGGCGATCCCGGCCAGGTGCTGTGCGACCTCACTCGGGGTCCAGCAGGATGACCACCTGGCGTCGAGGGCATCGAGCTCGGCAGGCGACAGTTCGATGCCGCCACTAGGGAGTTGATCGCTGGATCTGTTCCGCGGCACGCAGACGCGCGAGCACGGGGACATCGAGATCGCGATCCCCACCGCAAACTTCCCCGAGGTTCGCAACCGCTTCCCCGGATACGCCTTCGACGCGGTCAGCAGCGGCCAGATCTGGGAGAACGCCACACCAGACGTGCTGGCCGCCACACACCAGACCTGGCTACGCGATCCAGTCACCGGCAACTACCTACTCGATGTATTCCGCGAACCCCACGACGGCAAGACCTGGATCTGCCGACGCGACGAGACGATCCGGCTTCCCTACAGCGAGATCATCCACCACACCCCAGACGGCATCCCATACCTGGCGCCTGAACTGGTCCTGCTGTTCAAGGCCAAGCACGCACGCCCCAAGGATCAGGCAGACTTCGACGCAACTCTCCCGCACATGACTTCAGCTCAGCGCACGACACTGGCCGAGCTCCTCGCCCGCGCGCACCCAGGACATCGCTGGCTCGGGAACATGTAGTCCACCTCAGACAGCTTCCGGCTGCCGCGCCCAGTGTTCGAAGAGCCGGGAAACGGCGACGCCTCGCGCGTTCCACCTGATTCGTTGACGTCAGCCGCGACTGTCTGACTTGACTTGGTGCAGAGAAGGAACCGCCACCACCGCAGCAGGTCCATGCCATAGGAGCGGACTGTCGCCGCCGTTTTACCGGCTGCGAGCAGCTCCTGGAAGAACACCGCGGCAGGCACCACGGCCGCGCCGTCGGCGTCGACGAGCCGCTAGGGCTCGTACCGGTCGCCGGTCTCCACCAGCCGACCCCACCGAGGAACGGTCAACCTCGACAGATCCCGTTCAGGCACACCATCGTTCATCACGACCGCAGACCGTACTGGGCGACAACCTCACCCGCGCCCTGAACTGCACAATCAAAGTGGTCCGTTCAGTCAACGGGGCGTTCTCATGGATGCAAGGGGTTGGGAAGGCCCGTCCGCAGAGGCCGGTGGCGACCTTGCGCGCTTCGAAGTGGCCGAGGAACTCGCGGGCGCTGTCCCCGCTGTTCTGGACCCACGTGAACCCCTACGGCCGGTTCGAGCTGGACATGACCAGCCGACTCGATCTGGACCTGTCCAGCAGCTCGTCGGTACGCCCCCCGCGCACCCCGCCACCAAAAGGCACCCGCATCCCCCGCGTGACGCGCGGGCTCCGGCCGGGCCGGAGCCC
>NZ_JBHYKH010000507.1:0-6533 GCF_042741275.1 Streptomyces sp. NPDC058964 | reverse complement strand
CGGGCGCCTGAGACATAAACACAGCGTGCTCCCACTCTTTTGCCCCCCCAAACGGGCTCGGGCCCGCGGGGGGGCGGGGGCGCCCCGTTACGGAAGGGATTCAGGAGGCGTGCTCAGTGGCCGCCCTGGTCCTTGAAACGCTTGTACGACCGCTCGATCTCCAGCTCGGCGTCCGTGCGGCCCACCCAGTTGGCACCCTCGACCGACTTGCCGGGCTCCAGGTCCTTGTAGACCTCGAAGAAGTGCTGGATCTCCAGACGGTCGAACTCCGACACGTGATGGATGTCGCGCAGGTGCTCCACCCGCGGGTCGGTGGCCGGCACGCACAGCAGCTTGTCGTCGCCGCCCGCCTCGTCCGTCATGCGGAACATGCCGATCGCGCGGCACTTGATCAGGCACCCCGGGAAGGTCGGCTCGTCCAGGATGACCAGCGCGTCCAGCGGGTCGCCGTCCTCGCCGAGGGTGTTCTCGACGAAGCCGTAGTCGGTCGGGTAGGCGGTCGAGGTGAAGAGACGACGGTCCAGGCGGATCCGACCGGTCTCGTGGTCCACCTCGTACTTGTTCCGCGAACCCTTCGGGATCTCGATCGTGACGTCGAACTCCACCGGTGGCTCCTCCATGATCAGCACATAGTTCTGGTGGTTAAGTGTCCCTCACGCAGGTGTGTGATCGCGAAAGGGGCTGGTGGTTGTGCCAGAACTGAGGCCTTGGCGCGCCGCGAGACCGCATGTGGAGCGGATCGCGGGTGCCGTACGTCCCCGTCTGGCACGGGCCGCGTCGACCGCGAAACCGCGGATCGCGCGGGTGCGGACCGTGGGACCGCGGCTGGTGGCCCTCGTACGGCCTTCCCGCTCGCCGTCCGTCAGGACCTGGCGGTACACCGCGGGCGCCGCCACCGCCGGGCTGGCGCTGGCCGCCGGTGTGGTGACCTCCGTCGGCCCCTGGACCGCCAACGGCCAGCGTACGGCCGAGCGGGACCGGGCCGCGGCACAGCAGCGGCCAGGTGGCGCAGATCACGGACGCGGCGCCGACACGGCGTCCCGCGCGCCCCGGCCCGCTCCGAGCGCCGCGGCCGTACTGACCGGCCTCGGCCCCACCACGAACACCGTGAACACCAAGAACGCCCCGCCCGCCGGAACGCCCCTCGCGGACGTCCTGGCCCCGCTCCTGGACGACCCGGCGCTGGGCAGCGCCCACGCCGCGGCGGTGGTCGACGTGGCCACGGGCAAGCGCCTGTACGGATCCGGCGCCGACACCGCGCTCACCCCCGCCTCCACCACGAAGATCGCCACCGCCGTCGCCGCCCTCTCCGCCCTCGGCGCCGACCACCGCTTCAGCACCCGGGCCGTCCTGGAGCCCGACACCAGGGAACTCGTCCTGGTCGGCGGCGGCGACCCGACGCTCACCGCCCACAAGAACGATGGGGGCACCGCCCTGTCGGAGCGAAGCCGAGAACTCGGGGGAGGCTGGGCGAGCCTGCGCACCCTGGCGGACGACACCGCCGCCGCCCTGAAGAAGCGCGGGGTCCGGGAGGTCACCCTCTCCTACGACACGACCCTGTACACCGGGCCCGCGCTCCACCCCATCGGCGCCAACGACAACCTCGCACCGGTCAGCGCCCTCATGGCCGACGAGGGCCGCACCGACGACTCGACCAGCGGTCCGGTCACCCGGGTGTCCGACCCGGCGGCGGACGCGGCCCGCAAGTTCGCCGGCTTCCTCGGCCAAGCCGGGATCAAGACCAGGACCCCCGGGCCCTCCAAGGCCACCAACCGCTCCACCACCCTCGCCGCCGTCGCCTCGCCCCCGCTGTCCACCCTGGTCGAACGCATGCTGACCAACAGCGACAACGACATCGCCGAGGCCCTGGCCCGCCAGACGGCCCTCGCGAGCGGCAGGAAGGCGGACTTCGCGGGCGGCGCGAGTGCGATCGCCGCCCGGCTCCAGAAGCTGGGCCTGCCGATGTCCGGAGCGCGGTTCCACGACGGCAGCGGCCTCAACCGCGAGGACAGACTGACGGCCGACCTGCTGACGGCCCTTCTCGTGGAGGCCGGTTCCGCGGAACACCCCGAACTCCGCCCGGTGCTCACCGGTCTTCCGGTCGCGGGCTTCACCGGAACCCTCAGCAGCCGCTACACGGACGGGGCGGCGGGCGTCGTACGGGCCAAGACCGGCACCCTGACGGGCGTAAACACCCTGGCCGGCACGGTGGTCGACCAGGACGGGCGCCTTCTGGCCTTCGCCTTCCTGGCCTCGGACACGACGAGCCCACTGGACGCCCAGGCGGCACTCGACAGGACCGCGACGGCACTGGCGGGGTGCGGCTGCGGGTAGGCGGCGCGGGGCGCGCCGGGCTCGCCGACCTCCGTACGGCCTGCCCCAAGTGCGAACGCTCACGTACGGTTGACGCATGACGAGCATCGGTGGCACGGAGATGGTCGACTGGAATCTCGCGGTGGCGACCGCGACCCGGCTCGTGCGGCCGGGCCCCGAGGTGAGCCGCGACGAGGCCCGGGCCGTCGTCGCGGAGCTGCGCCGCCACGCCAAGGCCTCGGAGGAGCACGTCAGGGGCTTCACCCGGCTGGGCAGCGACCACACCAACGACACCCCTGTGCTCGTCGTCGACCGGCCCGGCTGGGTCCGGGCGAACGTCGCCGGGTTCCGGGAGATCCTCAAACCGCTGCTCGACAAGATGCAGGAGCGGCGCGGCGGCACACCGGGCGGCGCGGTCCTCGGCGCCGTGGGCGGCAAGGTCACCGGCGTCGAACTCGGCATGCTGCTGTCGTTCCTGGCTTCCCGCGTCCTCGGGCAGTACGAGACCTTCGCCCCCGCCAGCCGCGAACTCCCGGCGGGCGAGAACGGCGGCGGCCGGCTGCTGCTCGTAGCGCCGAACATCGTCCACGTGGAGCGCGAACTCGACGTGGAGCCCCATGACTTCCGCCTGTGGGTGTGCCTGCACGAGGAGACGCACCGCACGCAGTTCACCGCCGTGCCCTGGCTGCGCGACCACCTTGAGGGTGAAATCCAGTCTTTCTTGGCGGAGACCGACGTCGACCCCATGACCGTCCTCGAACGCGTCCGCGAAGCCGCCCAGTCGCTCGCCGGAGGCAGGCCCGAGGCCGAGGAGGACGACGGCGGCCGCTCCTTCGTGGAACTCGTGCAGACGCCGGCCCAGCGCGAGATCCTCGGCCGCCTCACCGCCGTGATGTCCCTCCTGGAGGGACACGCCGACTTCGTCATGGACGGGGTCGGCCCGGAGGTCGTACCGTCCGTCGCGGAGATCCGGGAGAAGTTCCAGCAGCGCCGCGCCAAGGGCGCCTCGCGGCTGGACATGACCTTGCGCAGGCTGCTGGGCCTGGATGCCAAGCTCAGGCAGTACCGGGACGGCGAACGCTTCGTACGGGCCGTGGCCGACCAGGTCGGCATGGACGGCTTCAACCGTGTGTGGACTTCTCCGAACACCCTGCCGACGAAGGCGGAGATCGCCAAACCGGCGGACTGGATCGCGCGGGTGCACCGCAGGCCGGAGTCGTGAACCGCGTGAAAGAGGCGTGAAACGAATCCGGCCGAC
Organism: Streptomyces sp. NPDC058964; assembly: GCF_042741275.1. NCBI lineage: Bacteria > Bacillati > Actinomycetota > Actinomycetes > Kitasatosporales > Streptomycetaceae > Streptomyces > Streptomyces sp. NPDC058964. The sequence continues at coordinate 2,962 of NZ_JBHYKH010000507.1, read as the reverse complement.
GGCAGGCGAACGCCCCTCCAATCACCCGTCCGAGGGACCGTGAGCCATGGGTAGGCGTGCAATGCTCGGGGAACGGCCCGGTTCTGTCACCATCTACACACTCTGAGTGACCGAGGCTCGGGCTCACCCCCCGACAACTTCATGAAGGGAACCGGACATGGGTCCCCATCCTGCGGTCGCGGCGATACGCCTGGCGGTCCGCCGCGTCCTCCACGACATCCTCACCGACCACAACTCCCCGCACCCCGACTCCCCGCACCCCGACTCCCCGCACGTCGGCTCACGGGCCGCCGACGGCTGGAGCGGCACGTACGAGCGTTCCCCGTCCCCGCTCGTGCTCGTCGCCTGCTCCGGTGGCGCCGACTCCATGGCGCTCGCCTCCGCCCTCGCCTTCGAGGCGCCCAAGCTCGGCATCCGCGCCGGCGGCATCACCGTCGACCACGGTCTCCAGCCCGGCTCCGACCTCCGCGCCGACGAGGTCGTCCTGAGGCTGCGCGAACTCGGCCTCGACCCGGTCGAGGCCATCGCCGTCACCGTGGGCCGCGAAGGCGGACCCGAAGCCGCCGCCCGTGACGCCCGCTACGCCGCCCTCGACGACGCGGCCTTGCGGCACGGCGCCACCGCGATCCTGCTCGGCCACACCCGCGACGACCAGGCCGAAACCGTCCTGCTCGGCCTCGCCCGCGGCTCCGGCATCCGCTCCCTGTCCGGAATGGCCGCGGTCTCGGGGGCCGACGGCCGCTACCGCCGCCCCTTCCTCCAGGTCGACCGGCAGACCGCCCGCAAGGCCTGCATGGTCCAGTCGCTCCCGGTCTGGGACGACCCCCACAACGCCGACCCGGCCTACACGCGCTCCCGGCTCCGCCACGAGGGCCTGCCCGCCCTGGAGAAGGCGCTCGGCAAGGGCGTCGTCGAGGCACTCGCGCGCACCGCCCAGCTCTCCCGCGACGACGCCGACGCCCTCGACGCGTGGGCCAGCCAGGCCGAGTCCTCCGTGCGCGACGACGCCGGTCTCCTGGAGTGCGCCAAGCTCTACGCCCTGCCGCCCGCCGTACGCCGTCGTATCCTGCGCCGCGCCGCCATCCGGGCAGGCGCTCCGGCCGGCTCGCTGTTCGCCCGTCACATCGAGGAAGTCGACCGGTTGATCACCGGCTGGCGGGGCCAGAAGGCCATCAATCTCCCGGGCAAAGTCGTCGCCCAGCGACAGGGTGGCAGACTGGTGATCCGGCAAGGCTGAATCCGGACCCTCCCACCGGACCCGGCAAACGGGTCATCACGGTGGCCCGGACCGGCCGGTGGGACGACCGAAAGTGATGCGGGTGGACGCGAAAGACATGGGTGCCGACCTCAAGCAGGTGCTCATCACCAAGGAAGAGATCGACGCGAAGCTGGCCGAGCTGGCCGCGAAGATCGACGCTGAGTACGAGGGCAAGGACCTGCTGATCGTCGGTGTCCTCAAGGGCGCGGTCATGGTCATGGCCGACCTGGCGAGGGCGCTGTCCACCCCCGTCACGATGGACTGGATGGCCGTGTCGTCGTACGGCGCGGGCACCCAGTCCTCCGGCGTGGTGCGGATCCTCAAGGACCTCGACACCGACATCAAGGGCAAGCACGTCCTGATCGTCGAGGACATCATCGACTCCGGACTGACCCTGTCCTGGCTGCTGTCGAACCTCGGCTCGCGCGAGCCGGAGTCGCTCAAGGTGTGCACGCTGCTGCGCAAGCCGGACGCCGCCAAGGTCGCCATCGACGTGGAGTGGGTCGGCTTCGACATCCCCAACGAGTTCGTCGTGGGCTACGGCCTCGACTACGCCGAGAAGTACCGGAACCTCCCGTTCGTCGGTACGCTCGCGCCTCACGTCTACGGCGGCTGAGCCCCGTAGGGCCCAGTCTCGTAAGACGATCGGGAACCCCAGCGGGTTTCGCGCCGTTGGAGCATGCAGAGACGGGATTGACAGCAGTCCTGTGCGGCTTCGCGCAACAATGCTGGGGTACCGTCAGAAGAACTGTCTTATCAAACTCACTATGGCAGGAGGGACGGGGCGGCACCGCTCCGTATGGATGGACGTGAAGCGATACTTCCGTGGGCCGGTCATGTGGATCGTGCTGGCCGTCCTTGCCGTGGTCGTGTTGATGCAGGTCGTCGGCTCGTCCGGCGGCTACAAGACGGTGGACACCGGCCAGGTCGTGGCGGCGATCAACGACAACAAGGTTCAGTCGGCCAAGCTCACCACCGGTGACGAGCAGACCGTCAAGGTCACGCTCAAGGACGGCGTGAAGGTCGACGGCAGCTCGAAGATCCAGGCGAGCTACATCGGCGACCAGGGCGTGGCCATCGCCGGCACGCTGCAGACCAAGTACCAGGACAAGCAGATCCCCGACGGTTACACCGTCTCCCCGACGAAGCAGAACGCCTTCGTCGGAGTCCTGCTCTCCCTGCTCCCCTTCGTCCTCATCGTGGTCGTCTTCCTGTTCCTGATGAACCAGATGCAGGGCGGCGGCTCCCGGGTCATGAACTTCGGCAAGTCCAAGGCCAAGCTCATCACCAAGGACACCCCGAAGACGACCTTCTCGGACGTTGCGGGATGCGACGAGGCCGTCGAGGAGCTCCACGAGATCAAGGAGTTCCTGCAGGAGCCGGCCAAGTTCCAGGCCGTCGGCGCCAAGATCCCCAAGGGCGTGCTGCTGTACGGCCGTCCCGGTACCGGCAAGACGCTGCTCGCGCGCGCCGTCGCCGGCGAGGCGGGAGTCCCCTTCTACTCGATCTCCGGTTCCGACTTCGTCGAGATGTTCGTCGGTGTCGGTGCCTCCCGGGTCCGTGACCTGTTCGAGCAGGCCAAGGCGAACGCCCCGGCGATCGTCTTCGTCGACGAGATCGACGCGGTCGGCCGCCACCGCGGCGCCGGCCTCGGCGGGGGGGGCGTTGTAACAAAAACCAGCCCCCCCAACAATGAAACAACGC
>NZ_JBHYKH010000506.1:0-6571 GCF_042741275.1 Streptomyces sp. NPDC058964 | reverse complement strand
CCCCGGCGATGTGCGACCTCTTGCTCGAACGCCGCCTGTGCTCCCTTGCGGGCGGCGAACTGGATGTCGGCCGGCGTGAACATCTCACTGGCCTTGACCAGTTGGACGACGTCGACCGCATCGGAAGGGGCCCTGAGATACCGGCCCCAGATCGCTGCGCGGGCGGTCGGGTCCGGGGGGCCGATGGGGATCACATAGTCGAACCGGCCCGGTCGCAGGAAGGCCGCGTCCAGCGAGCGTACGGAGTTGGTGGCACAGGCCAGCAGCCGCGCGTCCTGCTCGCGAAAGACAGGGATGAGTTTCAGTAGCTCGTTGGTCACCCCGTGCCCCGGATCAACCGCCTTGCCCGATCTCACGCCGGCGATCTCCTCGACCTCGTCGATGAAGAGCAGCACCGAATCCAGTTCCGCCAGATCCGCGAAAGCCCCGCGCAGTGCCGCGGCCAGTCCCTCTGTGGTGTCGGCCGCGAGCCGGGAGGGGAAAAGTTCCACGAACGGCCAGCCGAGCCGTGAGGCCACGGCCTTGGCAAAGCTGGTCTTCCCCGTGCCGGGGGGCCCGAACAGGATAATCGCCTTGGGCGGGACGACACCGTAGCGGTCGGCCAGTTCAGGTTCGGTCAGCGGTAGCACGACACGGCGTTCGACGACCTGCTTCTCACGCTCCATGCCGGCCATGCCGTCCCAGAGCCCCTCGGGCAGCATGCGGCCGCCCAGCGCCTCAAGGACGCCGGCGTTGGCGGTTTCGGGCGGTTCCAGCTTCTCGTAGTAGATGAGGTCGTCGCGGAACCGGTATCCGGAGTTCTCCAGAGCCTTGGTGCCCGCCGCGTGCCCGGGCAGCAGCGCACTGATATGACGTATGCCCAGTGCGCGCAGGCGCCGTTCCACCTCGGCGAGGAGGGCGCTGCCGATGCCCTGTTCGCGCCAGCGGGAGGCGAGTGCCACCAGGAGAATCCAGCCCCGCTTGCCGTATGCCTGGGCCACGGCCATGCCCACCAGTTCGTCGCCGACCACCGCGACCACCGCCGTCTGACCCGCCTTCGCCGCCGCCATCACCTCGGAGACCGGGAAGACGCGCTCTTCGTCGGCCACGCGGCTCTGGTCCCAGATCTGGATGGCCTGATCAAGGTCGTCGTCGTGATAGTCGCGCAGATGCCATACGGGCATCGCCACCACCTCACCCGCACCGGGACTCCCATTGTCCCCGGCGCAAGCGGCTCGCGACGAACCGAGCAGCCGGACGCAGAGCAACCGATCCGCGGGAGGGCGCCGAGTGATCGCCGACGGTGAGCGGGTCCCGCCGTTCAGTTACCGAGGCGTGCGGCCCAGGCCGTAGATTCGGTGCACGGCAGCTGGTCGAGGCCGTCTTCGCCCAGTGATGCGCAGCACGGTGATCTTCTACGGCTCTCACAGCGGGCCGACGGCGACCGCGTCGCCCAGCGTCTCGCGCACCTCAAGGTCCTGGGTCGGGCTCGTGATGCGCAGGAGCCCGCGTATGTGCCCTGGGGAACCACGACGCGCACCATGCCCCCGCGCTGGTCGGCCGTGTGACGGGCGCCGATGACCGCACTCAGCCCGTGCGCGCCGCAAAGGGTGATCTCGCCGAAGTCGATGATCAGCCGGGGTTGGTCGCCATGGCCGGCCACGAGTTCCACCGAGGACCGGCCGCCCTGCGAGTGTCCGCGCGTGGTGACGCGTGGTGAGCCGACCCCGTCTGCTGGGCATCCGCCGTGCGGATGGCTTGGTCGGCCGCACAGCCGCCGAGCGGTTGACCTTCCTGGCGGGTCGAGGACCCGTCCCCCGACGCTGCTGACATGCTTCGCTCATGACACCCGGGACCGGGACTGCCGGTAGTTCGGCAAGGGAGCGGCTCGTCCTGTGGACGCTTGCGGCCGGTCAGTTTCTGATGGCGCTCGACAGTTCGGTCATGAATGTCTCGATCGCTACGGTGGCCGACGACGTGGGCACGACGGTGACCGGAATCCAGGGCGCCATCACTGCCTACACCCTCGTGATGGCGATGTTCATGGTCCCCGGCGCCAAGGTCGGGGCACTGATCGGCCGGAGGCGCGCGTTCATGATCGGCTGCTGCATCTACGGATGCGGCTCCCTCACCACGGCGCTCGCGCCGAACCTTCCCGTGCTGCTGCTCGGCTGGTCCTTCCTGGAGGGAATTGGGGCCGCGCTCATCCTGCCCGCGATCGTAGCGCTCGTGGCCGGCAACTTCGCCGCTGAACGACGTCCTGCCGCTTACGGACTCGTCGCGGCCGCGGGTGCCGTCGCGATCGCACTCGGGCCGATCATCGGAGGTTTCGCCGCAACTTACCTTTCCTGGCGCTGGGTTTTCGCCGGTGAGGTCCTGGTGGTACTCGGCATTCTGGTGCTCGCTCGGCAAGTCGCTGACGCATCGAGCGGCCGACGCCCGCACATCGACCTCATCGGGGCCGTGCTGTGCGCGCTCGGGCTCGGGGTGTTCGTCTACGGCGTGCTCCGCTCGGATGAATGGGGCTGGTTCCGGCCGAAGACCGACGCGCCTGCGTGGCTCGGAGTCTCGCTGGTCGTGTGGCTGATGCTGGCAGGACTGCTTCTGATCTGGCTGTTCCTCGTCTGGGAGGCCCGCCTCCTGAAGCAGCGGAAGGAGCCGCTGATCGATCCGGGCCTGTTCCACAACAAGCAGCTCACCGGCGGCCTGACCATGTTCTTCTTCCAGTACGCCGTCCAGATGGGGGTGTTCTTCGTCGTACCGCTGTACCTGTCGGTCGCTCTGGGACTGTCCGCGCTCGCGACCGGTGCCCGGCTCCTGCCGCTCTCGCTGACATTGCTGGCAGCCGCGACCCTCATCCCACGGTTCCTCCCGGACGTCTCACCGAGGCGAGTGGTACGGCTCGGGGTCCTTGCGTTGCTTGCCGGCACGGTGGTCCTGATGTCCGCGCTCGACGCCGGCGCCGGAGCGGAAATCGTCACCGTCCCCCTGCTGCTGATCGGGGTCGGGATGGGCGCGCTGGCGTCTCAGCTCGGCTCCGTCACCGTCTCCGCGGTGCCGGATGAGCAGAGCGCCGAAGTCGGCGGCGTCCAGAACGCTGTCACGAACCTCGGCTCGTCCATCGGTACTGCGCTGGCCGGCTCGATTCTGATCGCCGCGCTTACGTCGTCGTTCCTGACCAGCGTCGAGCAGAATCCGGCGATTCCGGCCGCCGTCAAGAGCCAGGCCGCCGTCGAACTCCAGAGCGGTGTGACCTTCATGTCGGACGCCCAGCTCAAGACCGCTCTCGACGAAGCGGGCACGAACAGGCAGGCCGCCCGGATCGCGCTGGAGGCGAACGCCGACGCCAGGCTGGACGGCCTGCGCGCCGCGCTCGCGATCCTCGCATTCGCCTGTGTCGGGGCACTCTTCTTCACATCAAGAATCCCGACCGTCCAGCCCCGTTCGACGTAACCGAGACCGGAACAGCAATGGTGTCGGCATGCGCGTTGAGGTACGGGAAATTGTCAGCCGGCGGGGTACGAGGACGGGTCCGTCGCCGGTCTAGATCGTCTCCCTGACCCGCCCGTGTTCAATAGTGACTCCCCCACCGGCTCTGACGGCTGCGACCACCGCTTGGTGCAGATTCCGGCTCTCTCGCTCCGAACTGCAGGACACGGGGCTTCCGGTCAGGGTGAACCATTCGGAGGTGCCGGTGTACTGGACTGTCACGTCGGCCTCACGGCCGTCCCAGGTCGTGTGGACGGTCAGGTCGCCACTGACGACCCCCGCCTCGTCGGTACGTACGCCGCCCCGGCCGGTGAAGACCCCGGGGGTTGTCCAGGATGCCCAAACCATGACGTCAGCCGTCCTTCCCAAGTTCGCGGCTCACAGCTGAGCCGTAGTGCTGTATGCCACGGTCTCGCTGCGCCCCTCGCGGCCTCCGTGACCGGCCGGCCCGCTACGGAATGACGATTCCGTGATCCCGTTCTGCGCGGCGAGGCGGCAGCCCGGGCAGGGTGGCCCGGGCGGGACCACTGCTGGCGGGCTTGACCCGTCTGTGCAGACCTGCGGCCGAGGCCACATAGTCCCGGGCCGTGAGCAGGCCCACCAGGCGTCCGTGCAGTTCTGTGACCGGGAGGGCGTCCAGGTGCTCCTGCGTCATCACGGCTGCCGCGCGCAGGAGCGAGTCCTCCGGGTGAACCGTGACGGTGCGGTGGGAGTGCACGAGGTCGCGCACCCTGCGAGGGGACAGCGTCGTGGCGGCGGCAGCACATGCCACGGCGAGTTCGGCGCGGTCCAGCACACCGGCGCAGCAGCCGTCCGGGCGAACGACAGGCAGATGACGCTGCCCGGACCGCTCGACCACTTCCCAGGCCATCAGCAGGGTCTCGTCCTCGCTGATCGAGTAGGGCGCCTCGTCCATGAGGGCCCCCACGGAAAGCCTCTCGTCCACGGCTGCCTCCTCCCGGTCAGTGTCGTCCGAGCCGAGAAACGTCACTGGTGGCTGCCCCCAGGACGGCAAGGCGACGGTGGTACTCGTCTTCGTCTATCTCGCCTCGGGCGAAGCGTTCCGCCAGGAGCTGCTCAGGAGTGGGCCCGAGCGGCGGAGTGTCGGCGCGCTCGCTCCTGCGCCCCGGCATCACCAGGGCTCGGTAGACAAGAACGCCGACGAGGATGACCAGAGCCCAGAAGAAGATCATGCCGACGGACATTGCGAACCAGCCCCATCCGCCGACATTGTGGTCGTACCAGATCATCTGATTCACCTCCTCGAAGGCGCCGCGAGTACGGGCCTCGTGCCAGCGGCTTTCGGAGTATCTGCTTCTCACGCTCGCCGGGATCGCTGAGCGCGTCATGAGCCGGTGAGGCCAACGTGAGAGGGCCGATCGGCCCTCTTCATCCAGAGGAGAACGAACTTCATCCAGAGGAGAACGAAACGGATCTCCTCTCCCAGGAACGCAGAAGCCCCACGCCCGGACTCACCCACCGGATGCCGAGGACGATCACTGAGTGCCTCTGGCCCTGGCAGCAGAGCCGTTCGTCCCCTGGCGAAGGCCCGGCTCGCCGGAATGTGATGGACGGGAACCGGACCGCGGGCAACGATGCCGAACGGGACAGAGGTAGCCATGAACCGCTCCGCCTTCACAGCGCACCTGCGCCCCCTGACCGGGGCGGTTGCCTCGCCACGGCTGGAGCCCACCCTCCTGGCCGTCACTGCTGCCGCCCTGACCTCAGGGGGTGCCGCTTGGCTGGCCGGCAACGAGCCTCTCGCCGACCTGCTGTGGGCCCTGGGCACCCTGGTCGCGGTCCCCCCGGCCGTGGGCTGGGTCGTCGCCGCACTCCGCCACGGCCGCGCGGGTGTAGACCTGATCGCGGTTCTCGCCCTCGGTGGCACCCTTGCCGTCCATGAATACCTGGCCGGGGTGCTCATCGCGTTGATGCTGGCCACCGGCCGGACGCTGGAGGCGGCAGCCCAGCGGCGGGCCTCTCACGATCTCCGTGCCCTGTGGGAGCACGCGCCCCGCTCGGCGCGCCGCCGGACAGCGGCCGGCATCGTTACGGTTCCGCTGGCCGAGGTAGCCGTAGGTGACCTGCTCGTAGTGGGTCCGGGCGAGGTCGTCCCGGTCGACGGGCGGGTGGAGGGCACCGTGGCCAACCTCGACGAGTCCGTGCTCACCGGCGAGTCCTTGACCGTCGAACGGGCGGCGGGCGACAGCGTCCGCAGCGGGGTGGTCAACGCCGGCGGCGCCTTCGAGCTGCGGGCCACGGCGACCGAGCAGGACAGCACGTACGCCGGAATCGTGCGGCTGGCCAAGCAGGCCGGGGCCGAGTCCGCACCCGTGGTACGCCTGGCCGACCGCTACGCGGCATGGTTCCTTCCGCTCACCTTGGCGGTGGCGGGACTGGCCTGGCTGGTCAGTGGCTCGGCGGTACGCGCGGTCGCGGTGCTGGTGGTCGCCACCCCCTGTCCACTGCTGCTGGCCGCGCCGGTGGCCATTGTCTCCGGGATCTCCCGCGCCTCACGCCTGGGAGTCGTCATGCGCGACGGTGGTGCCCTGGAGAACCTGGGCCGGGCCCGTACCCTGCTGCTCGACAAGACCGGCACTCTCACCCGCGGGCGTCCTCGTGTCCTCGACGTGGTCGCCGCACCGGGGTGGCAGCCGGCCGAGGTGCTGAGGGTGGCCGCCTCGCTGGACCAGTACTCGCCGCATGTCCTGGCTGAGGCGATCGTCGTGACCGCGCGGGAACGGAAGCTGGTCCTGTCGGTCTCGCACGATGTCACAGAGCAGCCTGGCAGGGGCGCTTCGGGCACCGTGGACGGGCACCGGGTCTTCGTCGGCCGCATCGACGGGTCAGGCGACCGCCCGTCCTGGGTCAGGGCGGTGGAGAACCGGGCGCTTCTCGACGGCGCTGCCGTGGCCTGGCTGACCGTCGACGGTTGCCCGGCGGGTGCGGTGCTGCTGCGGGATCCCCTCCGCGACGACGCGCCGCGCACTCTGCGCCACTTGCGGGCCGCGGGCATCGGCCGGCTGCTGATGCTGACCGGCGACCGAGCGGAGCCGGCCCGCGAGGTGGGCGCCGTTCTCGGCCTGGACGACGTCCGGGGCGG
>NZ_JBHYKH010000505.1:0-6582 GCF_042741275.1 Streptomyces sp. NPDC058964 | reverse complement strand
CCCGCCTAACTCCCGGCCCGCCGGCCCTGCGCGCCGGGCGGGGCCCGCCCGCGGGGGCTGCGCGTTCACCGCTGCCGGCCCGGGCACCGCCCCGGCCGCCGCCCCCCCCCGACGACGGGGGTGGCTCAGAGGCATGGCACACCTTCGCACGAGAAGGCCGGGAGGGCGCGGCCCGGGGATGGACAACCAATCATCCCATGATTCTATGATGACCATCATGGTGAGCGAGGAAGCCCGGACGACGACAACGACGACAACAACGACGACGACAACGACAACGACAACGACAACGACCGAACGCGCTGCGGCCGAGGGCACCGAGGCTGCCCCGGAACCCGCCTCGCCGGCCCCGCGCTCGTGGGCGACGCGGCTGGTCGTCGTCGGCATCGTGCTCTCCGCCCTGAACCTCCGCCCCGCCATCACCAGCCTCGGCGCGCTCCTCGAAGAGGTTCGCGACGGGCTCGGCATGAGCGGCAGCGTGGCCGGGCTGCTGACCTCCGTGCCCCCGCTCTGCTTCGCCGTCTTCGGCGTCATGGCACCCCGCCTCGCCCGCCGATTCGGACCGGCCGCCGTGGTGTGCGCGGGCATGGCCGCCATCACCGCGGGGCTGCTCATACGGCCGTACACCGGATCGACGGCCGGGTTCCTCGCCGCCAGTGCCCTCGCCCTCATGGGCATCGCGGTCAGCAACGTCCTGATGCCGGTCATCGTCAAGCGCTGGTTCCCCGACCGGGTCGGTTCGATGACCGGCCTGTACTCGATGGCCCTCGCCCTCGGCACCTCGGCCGCCGCCGCGGTGACCGTGCCGATGACCGGTGCACTGGGCGGCGGCTGGCGTCAGGGGCTCGCCGTGTGGGCGGTGCTCGCCGCCGCGGCCGTGCTGCCCTGGGTCGCTCTGGTACGGAACCGGGGGGACGCGCCCGAACACCACGGGCCCGTCCGGGAGGCACGCGCGCGTGTGCAGGAGCCGCCCGCGCTGCGGATCACCCGGAGCCGTACGGCCTGGGCGCTCGCCGTCTTCTTCGGGCTCCAGGCCACCGCCGCCTACATCACGATGGGCTGGATGGCGCAGATCTTCCGCGACGCGGGCGTCCCCGCGAGCACGGCGGGCGTGCTCCTCGCCGTCACCATGGTGATGGGCGTGCCGCTGGCCTTCGTGATCCCGCGCCTCGCCACCCGGCTGCCGCACCAGGGGCCGATCGTGCTGGCCCTCGGCCTCTGCGGCCTGGCCGGTTACGCGGGCCTGTACCTCGCACCGGCCGGTGGCGCCTGGGCCTGGGCCGTGCTGCTCGGCGTCTCCAACTGTGCCTTCCCGCTGGCCCTCACGATGGTCGGCATGCGGGCCAGGACCGGCGCGGGCGTCGCCCAGCTCTCCGCCTTCGCGCAGAGCACCGGCTACCTGATCTCCATCCCCGGGCCGCTGCTGGTCGGCGTGCTCTACCAGCACAGCGGAGGCTGGGGCCTTCCGATCGCCCTCATGGCCGGCCTCATGATCCCGCAGATGGCGGTGGGCGTCCTGGCGGGCCGCGACCGGACGGTGGAGGACGAGGCGGCGCGCTGACCTCACCCCGGCACAGCCGGCGGGGCGGGAGGGTGCGAGACTGACGGCATGCCTGTGCTCGACCCGAACCCCCAGAACAGCCAGAAGAAGATGCTGCTCGTCTTCGGCGCGTTCTTCGCCGTCTTCGTGCTCATCGCCGTCATCGCGACCATCGCGTCCCCGTGACCGCGGCTCCCGTGGCCGATGGTGGGGTTGGCACCACCATCCCCTAGGGGGTGAGTGTCAGGGTCAAGTGGGTGGATCACCGGATGGGTTGGCGGCGGCGGATTCCGTAGGTTCGAGAGGTGACCGCGGGAGGCGGTCACGGACCACTCGCGGACCAGCGGAGGCGATCATGTCGGCCCGTACGCACACCCGGCCCCACCCGGCGACCACGGGCGGTGTCGACATCCGGCTGCCCTGGTGGGCCCTCGCCCTCCCCGCGCTCGCCTTCGTCACCCTGCTCATGCTGATACTGAACCCCTCGGACGCCCACGCGGCCTCCGGCGACCCCGCGGTCACCCAGTTCCTGGAGCGTGTGCAGCAACTCGCCGCGCGCTAGTCCCAGGCCGCCGCGCACAGCGAATCCGCATGTCAACTCCCTGCGCCGCATGGCCTGTTTCGTGCGAAGCTGGGACCCATGAGCGTCGCTGAACCCCGCAGGATTGTCCTCTTCCGGCATGCGAAAGCCGACTGGCCACAGGTGACCGACCACGAGCGGCCCCTCGCTGAGCGGGGTCGCATGGACGCCGCAGTCGCCGGACGCAAGCTCGCCGACACCGGCATCACCTTCGATCTGGCTCTCTGCTCCACCGCGACCCGCACCCGCGAGACCTGGAAGCTCGCCGTCCACGAACTTCCGCACCGGCCGAAAACCGTCTACGAGGAGCGGCTCTACGAAGCCTCGCCCGGCGAACTGATCGCCGTGCTGAACGAGACTCCCGACGACGCGCAGAACGTGATCCTGATCGGTCACAACCCCGGAGTGCACAGTCTCGCCGAGATCCTCCCCGGCTCGGCCGACGCCGACGCCCGCGAACGGATGAACCGCAGGGGCTACCCCGCCGCGGCATTCGCCGTCGTGACCTTCGAGGGCTCCTGGAAGAGCCTGGAGCCGGGCGTGGGCACGCTGGCCGACTACTGGGCGCCGTCCGAGTGACCCCGGCCGTCTGACGGCACGCGACGAGGGCGCGGCACCCCAGGGGTGCCGCGCCCTCGTGCACGACGCGTGTCCCGGAGGCTCAGCTCTCGTCGTGGGTGTCGGCGGCCTCGACCTCTTCGCGGGTGACGCCCAGCAGATAGAGGACCGTGTCGAGGAAGGGGAAGTTCACCGCGGTGTGGGCGGCCTCGCGGACGACCGGCTTGGCATTGAAGGCCACGCCCAGTCCGGCCGCGTTCAGCATGTCCAGGTCGTTGGCGCCGTCACCGATCGCCACCGTCTGGGCGAGCGGTACACCCGCCTCGGCGGCGAACCGGCGCAACAGCCGCGCCTTGCCCGCCCGGTCCACGATCTCGCCCGTCACCCTGCCCGTCAGCTTCCCGTCGACGATCTCCAGGGTGTTGGCCTGGGCGAAGTCCAGCCCCAGCCGCTCCTTCAGATCGTCGGTCACCTGGGTGAAGCCGCCGGACACCACACCCACTTGGTAGCCCAGCCGTTTCAGGGTCCGGATCAGGGTGCGCGCGCCCGGCGTCAGCCGCACCTCGGCACGCACCTTCTGCACCACCGAGGCGTCCAGCCCCTCCAGCAGAGCCACGCGCGCGTGCAGCGACTGCTCGAAGTCCAGCTCCCCGCGCATCGCGGCCGCCGTGACCTCGGCGACCTTGTCCTCGCAGCCGGCGTGCGCGGCGAAGAGCTCGATCACCTCGTCCTGGATGAGGGTGGAGTCCACGTCCATCACCACCAGACGCTGGGCCCGCCGGTGCAGCCCCGCCGACACCACCGCGATGTCGACGCCGAGCGCCGCCGCGTCGGACACCAGGGTGGTGCGCAGCGGCTCGGTCTCGACGCCCGACACCGCGAACTCGACGGCCGTCACCGGGTACTTGGCGAGCCGGAAGATACGGTCGATGTTGCCGCCGGCCTTGGCGATCCGGGTGGCGATGGCGGCGGTCGACTCGGCGGTGAGGGGGTGGCCGAGGACGGTCACCAGGGAGCGGCCGTGGCCGCGCGGGCGGTTGTCACCATGACCGGAGATGATCTCCGCCTGCATCTTCATCGACTCGGCCCAGCTGTGCACGGTGGCCCGCAGGTCGCCCTCCAGCCCGGTGGGCGGCTGCGTCACGAGCGCGCACAGCACCAGGCGGCCGCGGGTGACGACCTGCTCGATGTCGACCACGTCGACGGAGTAGGCGGCAAGGGTGTCGAAGAGGCCGGCCGTGATGCCCGGCCTGTCCTTGCCGAAAATCTTGACGAGGAGGGTGGGGAGCTCGGAGGTCTGCGAAGCACTCATGGTGTATCCACCGTATCCGGCACGCAGTGCCTTACGCCCATGCGGTCCGCCTGGCGGACAGGGAACAGTGGGTGACGGATCGGTGTCGGAGGCCTGCATTCCCCCTCACCACTCGATCACCGGCCCGTCCCCGTCCGCCGGGCTCCGCGGGCAGCCGGCTCCGGCGCGTCATGGCGTGTCTCGCGGCTCAGCCTCGTCCCCTCGGCCTCCTGGGTGGCGGTGGCGGTGGCGGTGGAGAGGGCGGGGGTGGCGGCGCAGCCGGAGGGCCGTCGTCCGTGTCCGGGGGCCAGTCGCGTGGCCGGGGCCCGGGGCGCGGCCGGGGCGAGCGCGGCGGCGGGTCGACGGGCCGGGCCATCGTGGGGGCGCCGTACAGGTCGGCGGAGTCGGGGGGACCGTCGGGCCGGCCGCCGGCCGGACGGCCGTCCTCGGAGGCGCGGGCGTCACCCCTGGGCGGACCGTCGCCGGGAGCGGGGGCCGGCCCCGCACTCCACCTGCCCCTCGGCGGCACCCCCGGCCCGCTGCGGCTCGCACCACCGTGTCCGCCCGGCTCCCCGGGCTCCCGCAGTTCGTCCGGCACCCGGAGATACGGATTCGTGGCGGGGTTGGGCGGACGGTACGGCGTACCGGGCGCGTACGGACCGGGCTGCCCGGTGCCCACCGGGTCCTCGCCCCCGGCGTGTCGCGGCCCGTCCGGGTATCCCGTGCCGGCTCCCTTGTCACCCAGTGCCAGTGGCGCCGCCCGCCGCCCCGCGGCGCCGACCGCCCACGCCAGCAGGGCCCCGGCGGCTCCGGCACCCGCACCCCAGGCGGCCCCGAGGAGCAGCGCCATGCCGGAATGGCCGTGGAGTTCGATCCCGGCGCCGAACGCGTCGAAGCCGAGCACCGACAGCGAGGCGTCCACGGACACCTGCGTCAGCCGGGCGAGCAGGGGCAGGGCCAGCGCGGTCGCGGCCCCCAGCCACAACGCGCACCGACCCGCGAAACCGAAGGCACCCGAACCTCGTACGACCGGCCCGCCCGCCGCCGTACCGCCCGCCACCGAACCGGCCACCGTCGTACCCACCGGCGTCCGTACCGCCGTGAGCACTCCCGCGAGCAGCATCATCAGTGCCGCCGCCACACCCAGCAGCCACACCCGCCCGTCGAGGTCCGCCAGCCGCCCCAGGGTCACCGGCTGGTCGGACTTCGCGGTCAGCAGTTCGTCGAGCGGGTGGGGCAGCACGTGGGTCAGCGCGCCGGTGGCCTTGCCGTCCCACGGCACGAGCAGGCCGACGGGAATACCGAGCCACACCCCGTTCGGGGCGCCGAGAAGGGCCGCGCCCGCGATGCGCCTGGGGTGGTCGTCGCCGATCGCCGCGTACGCCGCGGCCCCGACCCCGGCGGCCACGGCCACCAGCAGCACGGTGACGAGCGCCGAGACCGCGGGCCGTACGACCCGGTGCACGGCCTCCCAGCCGCGCGGCAGGGGAGTGCGGCGGGAGGCCAGCAGGGCGATCAGGAGGACGCCCGCGGACCAGCCCAGACCGCCGAGGAGGGTGGGCGCCGTGTCCACCGTGAAGCCCACCGCCGCCTTGGCATGGATGAGGTCGCCGAGCCGGTCGGGCAGCAGTCCGCCGATGTCTCCGAGGCCCGGGATGTTCAGCCCGCCGCCCTTGCCCCCGCCCACGCCGGGCAGCTTGTCGAGGCCGAGCGCGCCGCCGTCGATCGTGATGACGTCGTGCCCGGCCCAGGCCAGCCCGCCGAGCGTCGCCACGAACAGCGCGACCACCGCGCCCGAGCGCGCGAGGAGTTCGGACGGCGCGATCACAACTCCCGCCGTGCGCAGCGATCGTAGGAAGAACCACGACAGCAGGAGGGCACCGACCAGGCCGACGCCGAGTGGCGTGATCTCGATGGCCGTGTGTGCCTCGGCGCCTTTCAGGCCGAAAGCGGACACATCTCCAGACGGCGAGACCGAACCACCCGCCCCCAGCGCCACAACAGCCGCCGTCATCGGGCCGAGTGAGCCCGCCGTGTCCGCCTCCAGCAGGTGCAGGCCCAGCGCGGCCGTACCCGCCATGCCTATCAACGCCCAGCTCACCGCGGCGATCGCGGACAGCGTGATGTCGCCCCACGGCAGCCTCGTGCCGTGCCCCGCGGTCTCGACTTCCGTGGCAGCGCTCATGGCAGACCCCCCCGATCCGCGGCGCGACCGGCCGGCCGCGCATGTCCCCCTCGCGGGGGATTACCACTCTCCGGGTCGGTTTCAACCCCGTCAACGGGAGCAGTTGAAGCGCGCGTCGACGTTCATCACAAGGCCCGACTTTCGGTCAGGGGGCCGAGCCTGAAATAGTTCCCCACGATGTTCGACATCCCTAGACTCCCTGTGATGGGGGTAACTCGGGGGACAACTCAGTGGGGCATGGAGTGCCGGAACTCGTACTGGAATCAAACGGACGGACCTGGACGCTCGATTCGTCCAGGACCTACACACTCGGACGCGATCCGCAGGGAGACATCGTGTTCGACGACGCCAGGGTCTCCTGGCGGCCCGCCACTGTCAGCGTCACCGGCAGCAGTGGGTGCATCTACTCCCACGGACGCACCTACTGC